>NZ_JBKJFM010000005.1:0-120491 GCF_046614825.1 Streptomyces nanhaiensis | reverse complement strand
GGCGCGGCGGCCCCGTACCGGCGCTCGAACCCGGCGAGCTGGCCGCGCGCGTCGCCGGTGAGTACGCGGCGGCCCGCGGCACGGAGGCCCTGCCCCGGCTGACCTCGCTGCTGGCGTACGGCAGCGCCGATCCGGCCGACCCGCTGTGCGCGGCCCATCTGCACTGCCCGCCGCTGGCCGTCGCGGTCGCGGCCGACCTGGCCGTCTCCGCCCTCAACCCCTCGCAGGACTCCTGGGACCAGGCGCCGGCCGCCACCACCCTGGAGACGCTGCTGCTGGCGGAACTGGCGGAGCTGGTGGGCTACGGCGAGGAGGCCGCCGGGGTGCTGACCTCCGGCGGCACCGAGTCCAACCTGATGGGCCTGATGCTGGCCCGCGACCGGGTGCTGGGGCGCGCGTCGGGGCGGCAGGTCGAGCTGGAGGGCGTGCCGCGCACCGGCCCGCGCCCCCGCGTGTTCACCTCCGCCGCCGCGCACTTCTCCGTACAGCGCGCCGCCGCCCTGCTGGGCCTGGGCGAGGACGCGGTGGTGCCCGTCGGCGTCGACCACGCCCAGCGCATGGACCCCGGCGCGCTGGCCGGCGCCCTGAGGCGGTGCGCGGACGCCGGCGAGCTGCCCGTCGCCGTCGTCGCCACCGCCGGGACCACCGACACCGGCACGGTCGATCCGCTGCCCGAGTGCGCGCGCCTGGCCGCCGAGTACGGCGCCTGGTTCCACGTGGACGCGGCCTACGGCGGCGGCGCGCTGCTGTCGGACCGCCTGGCCCCGCTGCTGGACGGCGTCGAACTGGCCGACTCCGTCTCGCTGGACTGGCACAAGCTGGGCTGGCAGCCGGTCGCGGCGGGCGTGTTCCTCGTCCGGCGCGCGGAGACGTACGCCTCGCTCGCCCGCCGCGCGGTCTACCTCAACCCGCGCGACGACGAGGAGGCCGGCTACCCCAGCCTGCTCGGCCTGTCGCTGCGCACCACCCGCCGCGCGGACGGCTTCTCCATCGCCGTCACCCTGCGCACGCTGGGCCGCGAGGGCCTGGGCCGGCTGGTGGACGCCTGCCACGACCTCGCGCTGGCCGGGGCGGCGGCGGTGCGCGCCCACCCCCGGCTGGAGCTGCACGCCGACCCGGTGCTGACGGCGTTCCTCTTCCGCTACCTGCCGCGCGGGCAGAGCGATCCCGAGCGGACCGACCGGATCAACGCCGCCCTGCGGCGCAGGCTGCTGCGCGAGGGCCGCGCGGTCGTCGGCCGCACCGAGCTGCCGGGCGGGGGACCGGGCCGGGTGCGGCTGAAGCTCACCCTGCTCAACCCGCACGCGACGCCCGCCGACGTCGAGCGGCTGCTGCGGGCGGTCGCCGAGGCGGGCCTCGCCGAGGAGCGGGCCGAGGCGGATCTCGCCGAGGGGCGGGCCGGGGAAGGAACCGGGGAACGGGCCGGTGAGCGGGCCGGGAGCCGAGCCGAGGAGGAGCCCCTGTGAACCCCACCCCCCGGGACGGAGACCCGCCGGTGCACGGCGGCCGCCCGTACGACGGCCCGTACGGCGGCACCGACCCGCTCGACCACCCCGACCCGCAGCGCGCCGCCGGCACCGCCGCGGCCGAGCGGCTGCTGCGCGCGTACGTCCGCGAGACCGGCACCGAGGTGCCGGCCGCCGGGCAGTCGCTGCACCTGGTGCTGCCGCTGAGCAGGATGACGCTGCGCGTCCCGGTGCGCTACCGGTCCGCGACCGGCTGGCACCGCTTCGGCGAGGTGCGCGTCGTCACCTCCGAGCGGGGCGGCAGCCTCCCGGCGGGCATCTCGCTGGCGGCGGCGGGACTGGTCCGGGAGCACGCGCTGCGGCGCGGCGGCTCCCTCCTGGACGGCGACGACGCGGTGGCCCGGGTGCTGGACTCGGCCCGCCGCACCGCCGTCCACCTGGCCCGGCGCCGCGCGGAGGCCCCGGGCACGGCGGGCCCGACCCCCTTCCTGGACGCCGAGCAGGCGCTGCTGCTGGGTCACCCCCTCCACCCCGCGCCCAAGAGCCGCGGGGAGGCGTCGGACGCCGAACTGGAGACGTACTCGCCGGAGTTGCGCGGCTCCTTCCCGCTGCACTGGTTCGCCGCGCACCCGGACGCGGTGGTCGGGGAGAGCGCGGACGGCCGTCCCGTCGCCGAGCTGCTGCGGTCCCTGGCCGCGGGCGTGGAGGTTCCCGGCGGCATGGTGCCGGTGCCCGCCCACCCCTGGCAGGCGCGCGAGGCCGTACGCCGTCCGGAGACCGCCGCGCTGCTGGAGGCCGGGCTGCTGCGCCCGCTGGGTCCGGCCGGTCCCGCCTGGTACCCCACCTCCTCGCTGCGGACGGTGCACCGGCCGGACGCGGAGGCGATGCTGAAGCTGTCGCTCGGCATGCGGATCACCAACTCCCGCCGCAACAACCTCCGCGGCGAGCTGCGGCTGGGGGTGCGGGCCGCGCGGCTGCTGGCCGCCGGGTCACCGGACCGCCCCGGGCCGGGCGGGTGGCTGCGCGCCGAGCACCCGGAGTTCGGCATCCTGCGCGACTTCGCCTGGGTGTCGGTGGGCCGCGGCGAGGGCGCCCCGGAAGCGGGACCGGAGACGGGGCTGGAGACGGCGATACGCGACAACCCCTTCCGCGGCGGGACCGGCGAGGCGCTGTGCGTGGCAGGTCTGCTGGCCGAGCGCACCGGTCCCGGCGACGGCTCCCCGCCGCCGTACCGCGCCGCGCTGTGCGAGGCCGTGGAGCGGGCCGCCCGCGCCCACGGGATCTCCGCCGCCGAGGCGTCCGAGCGCTGGCTGCTGCGCTACCTCGACGTGCTGGCCGTCCCCCTGATCCGCCTCCAGGCCCACCACGGGATCGCCCTGGAGCCGCACCACCAGAACACCCTGGTGTCGCTGGGCTCCGACGGGCTGCCGGTGGCGGGCCGGTACCGCGACAGCCAGGGCTACTACGTCGCCGCCTCCCGCGCCGCCGCGCTGGAGCGGCTGCTGCCGGGCCTGTACGAGGGGGTGGAGCTGGTCTTCGAGGACTCCTTCGTCGACGAGCGCGTCGCCTACTACCTCGGGGTCAGCAACCTGCTGGGCCTGGTGGGCGCGTTCGGCTCGTTCGGCCTGGCCCGCGAGGAGCGCCTGCTGCGCGTGCTGCGCGACGCGCTGGAGCGGCTGCGCGCCGCCGAGCCCGGCGCCAAGGGCCTGCTCGACCCGCTGCTGGACGCACCGTCGCTGCGCTGCAAGGCCAACTTCCTGACCTGCGTGGACGGGCTCGACGAGCTGGTCGGCGACGTCCACACCCAGTCCGTCTACATCGACCTTCCCAACCCCCTCGCGGAGGCACAGCGGTGACCGACCACTCCACCCCGCCGCACGGCGCGTACGACCTCGTCGGCGTCGGCATCGGCCCGTTCAACCTCTCCCTGGCCGCGCTCTGCGACGGCGTGCCGGGGCTGGACACCCTCTTCCTGGACCGCCGGCCCGCCTTCTCCTGGCACCCCGGCCTGCTGCTGGAGGGCACCGTCCTCCAAGTGCCCTTCATGGCCGACCTGGTGACGATGGCCGACCCCACCAGCCGCTGGTCCTACCTGAACTACCTGCGCGAGCACGGGCGGCTGTTCCCGTTCTTCTTCTCCGAGCGCTTCCACATCCCGCGCCGCGAGTACGACCACTACTGCCGCTGGGTCGCCGAGCGCCTGCCCTCGTGCCGCTTCGGCGCGGAGGTGACGGCGGTGGAGTGGGACGCCTCGGCCGAGGCGTTCGCCGTCACCCACCGCGCGCCGGGCGGTCCGGGCGGGGGCCGGGAGGAGCGCGTACTGGCCCGGCGGGTCGTCCTCGGCGTCGGCACCACCCCGGTCGTGCCCGAGCCGCTGCGCCCCCTGCTCACGCCCGCGCACGCCGGGCGCGTACTGCACAGCGCCGACTACCGCACCCACCGCGCCGCCCTCGCCGCGGCCGACGACGTGACGGTGGTCGGGGCGGGGCAGTCCGGCGCGGAGGTCGTCCTCGACCTGCTGCGGCGGCAGGACGGCGAGGGGCGCGGCGGCCCGTACGTGCGCTGGCTGGCGCGCACCCCGGCGTTCGCGCCCATGGAGTACTCCAAGATCGGCCTGGAGCACTTCACCCCGGACTACGTGCGCTACTTCCGCACCCTGCCCGAGGCCGTCCGCGACCGGCTGGTGCGCGAGCAGTGGCAGCTCTACAAGGGCGTCGGCGAGCACACTCTCGGCGAGATCCACGACGAGCTGTACGAGCGGACCATCGGCGGCGGCCGCCCGCGCGCCGGCCTCCATCCGGGCGTGGAGATCACCGCCGTGCGCCCGGTGGAGGACTCCGGGGGCCGCGGCTATGTACTGGGCTGCCGCCACACCGGGCAGGGCACGGAGTTCGAGGTGCGCACCTCGGCGGTCGTCGCGGCCACCGGCTACGCGGCCGTACGGCCGGCCTGCCTGGACCCGCTGGAGAAGCTCGTCGACTGGGACGCGCGCGGCCGCTACCGCGTCGGCGGCGACTACCGCGTCGCGCTCGACGCGAGCGTCACCGGCACGCTGTACGTGCAGAACGCCGAGATGCACACCCACGGCGTGGGCGCGCCCGACCTCACCCTCGGCGCGTGGCGGGCGGCGGTGATCCTCAACTCCGCCGCCGGGCGCACCGTACTGCCCGTGCCCGACCGGGCGGCCTGGACGACCTTCGGCGCACCCGAGCCGGAGGCCGGGGCCGGGGAGTCCGGAGCCCGGGAGCCCGGGGCGCGCGCCGGGGAGGCGGCCCGATGAGCGCCGCCCCCCGCGACGCCTGGCGGGAGGCCGGGCGCAGACTGCTGGTCAAGGCCGTCGAGGAGTTCGCCTACGAGGAACTGCTCGTCCCCGAACCCGAACCCGAACCCGGCCCCGGAACCGCTGCCGGCGTACCGGACGCGTACCGGCTGGACCTGGGCGGCGGGGTGTCCTGGACGTTCCGCGCCGCCCGCGGCTCCTTCGGCTCCTGGCGCCTGGTCCCCGGCACCCTGCGCCGCCACCCCGCGCCCGGCGGCGTCACGGGAGAAGAGGAGGGGGAGGAGGACGGCCCCGAGCGGCTGCTGCTCGACGCCCGCCCGGTGCTGGGCTGGGACGGCCCCACCACCGCCGAGGCGCTGCGCGAGCTGACCGCCACCCGCCGCGCCGAGGCCGAGGTCATCGCCCGCGACCTGCCCGCCGCCGCCCTGGCCGACCTGGACCACCTGGAGCTGGAGTCCCACCAGGACGGCCACCCCTGCATGCTGCTCAACAAGGGTCGCCTGGGCTTCTCCGCCTCCGACGCCGCCGCCTACGCCCCCGAGGCGGCCGGCGAGGTGCGGCTGCGCTGGGCGGCCGTCCACACCACCCTGGCCTCGTACGCTGGCATACCGGGCCTGGACGCCCAGGCGCTGCTGTCCGAGGAGCTGGACGCGGCCGTGCGCGAACGTTTCGCCACCGCCCTCGCCGACGCCTGCGCCCAGGGCCCTCACGCCCCGGGCGACTTCGTCTGGCTGCCGGTCCACCCCTTCCACTGGGACGAGGCCGTTGCCACCCTCTTCGCCCCCTACCTCGCCGACGGCCGGATCGTCCCCCTCGGCGAGGGCCCGGACCGCTACCGGCCCCTCCAGTCGATCCGCACCCTCGCCAACCTCGACCACCCCGGCCGCCGCAACGTCAAGGTGCCGCTGCTCATCCGCAACACCCTGGTGTGGCGCGGGCTGTCCACCGAACCGACGCGGGCCGCGCCCGACATCAGCGCCTGGCTGCACGCCGTACGCGACGCCGACCCCTACCTCCGCGACGAGCTGCGCTTCCACCCCCTTGGCGAGGTGGCCTCCGTCGCCGTGCGCCACCCGCTGTACGAGTCGGTGGCCGACGCCCCCTACCGCTACCACGAGCTGCTGGGCGCGGTGTGGCGCGAGCCGGTGACCGCCCTGCTGCGCGACGGCGAGAGGGCCCGCACGATGGCCGCCCTGCTCAAGACCGGCTCGGACGGGAAGGCGCTGGTCGCCGAACTGGTGGAACGTTCCGGCCTGCCCCCGCGCGCCTGGCTGGCCCGTTTCCTCGCCGCCCTGCTGCCGGGGCTGCTGCACTGCCTGTACCGCCACGGCATCGCCTTCTGCCCGCACGGCGAGAACACCGTGGTCCTCCACGACGCCCGCGAGGTGCCCGTCGGCATCGCGCTCAAGGACTTCGCCGAGGACGTCAACCTGCTCCCCGGCCGCCGCCCCGAGTACGCCGGGCTGCCGGAGCGCGCCGACGCCGTACTGCTGCGCTGGCCGGCGCACGAACTGGCGCACTCGCTGCTGAGCGCCGTCTTCGCGGGCCACTTCCGCTTCCTCGCGCCCCTGGTGGAGGAGCACCTGGGCGTCCCCGAGGCGGACTTCTGGTCCCTGGTGCGCGCCGAGGTCGGCCGCTACCACGACCGCTTCCCCGAACTCGCGGACCGGTTCGAGGAGTTCGACCTGCTCGCGCCGTCCTTCGACCGGGTCGCCCTCAACCGCGAGCAGTTGCTGGGCGGCGGCTTCCACGACCGCGCCGAACGCGACGAGGGCTTCGACGTCGTCCACGGCACCGTCCCCAACCCCCTGGCCGGCGCAGCGCCCCTCACCGCACCGTCCGCGGCAGCCGCACCCGCCGCTTCCACCGAGGAGACCCGGTGACAGACCCGTACGAGCGGCTGCGCGCCGAGGCCGGGGCGGGACGCGTGGAGGAGGTGGTCGTCGCCGTACCCGACCTCCAGGGACGGCTGATGGGCAGCCGCCTGTCCGTGCCCTACTTCCTGGAGGAGGCCGCACGCGGCGGCTTCGGCGCCTGCGTCTACCTGCTCGCCACCGACGTGGAGATGGACACCGGCCCCGGCTACGCCATCGACGCCTGGGACAGCGGCTTCGGCGACTTCGTCCTGCGTCCCGACCCGGCCACCCTGCGCACCGTCCTGCCCTGGGACGAGGGCACCGCCCTCGTCCTGGCCGACGCGGTGTGGCCCGGCGGCGGCCCCGGTCGAGAGCACGAGCACGAGCCGGTCGCCGTCGCCCCCCGCCACGTCCTGCGCACCCAGCTCGACCGGCTGGCCGCCCGCGGCCTGACCGCGTACGCCGGCACCGAGCTGGAGTTCCTCGTCTTCACCGCCTCCTACCGCGAGGCCTGGGAGCGCCGCTACACCGGTCTGCGCCCCGCCGCCCGCTACAACACCGACTACTCCCTCCAGGGCCTGGAGGAGGTCGAGCCGGTCGCCCGCCGCATCCGCCGCGCGATGACGCGCGCCGGGCTGCGGATGGAGACCGCCCGCGGGGAGTGCCACCCGGGCCAGTACGAGATCGTCTTCCGCTACGACGAGGCGATGGCCACCTGCGACAACCACGTCCTGTTCAAGGACGGCGCCAAGCGGATCGCCGCCGCCGAGGGCGCCTCGCTCACCTTCATGCCGAAGTTCGACGAGGGCGAGGGCAACTCCTGCCACGTCCACCTCTCCCTGCGCGGCGCCGACGGCACGCCCGTCCTGGCCGACCCGTCCGCCGGCGACGGCATGTCGGAGCTGATGCGGCACTTCGTCGCCGGGCAGCTCGCCTGCCTGCCCGACCTGGCCCTGCTGATGGCCCCCAACGTCAACTCCTACAAGCGCCTCCAGCCCGGCGCGTTCGCCCCGACGGGCATCGCCTGGGGCCGCGACAACCGCACCTGCCCGATACGGGTGGTGGGCTCGGGGCCGTCCCTGCGCATCGAGCACCGCGTCCCCGGCGGCGACGCCAACCCGTACCTGGCCGTCGCCGCCGCCGTCGCCGCCGGGCTGTACGGCATCGACAACCGCCTGCCCCTGCCGCCGGAGCACACCGCCAACGCCCTGGCCGACCCGTCCGTCCCCCGCCTGCCCACCACCCTCACCGAGGCCCTGCACCGCTGGGAGGGCAGTGGCATCGCGGCCGGACTCTTCGGCAAGGAGACCGTCGCCCACTACGCGCGGGCCGCCCGCGCCGAACTGTCCGCCTTCGAACGCGCGGTCACCGACTGGGAGCGCGTCCGCGGCTTCGAACGGCTGTGAAGCCGGCCCGTGCGTCCGCACACTGGAGGCATGACCGCCGCGTACTCCCTCGCCGAGGCGCGAGGCAAGCTCGGCGCCCTCGCCCGCCGGGCCGCCCGGCACGAGCGCATCACCCTGACCGGCCACGGCGTCCCCGTGGCCGTGCTCGTCCCCCTCTCAGAACTCGAAGACCTGGAGGACGCTCTCGCCATCACCCGCCTGGAGCGTGACCGCTCCCTCGGCCGCACCGGGGTGCCGATCCCCCACGACGAGGCGCGCCGCGCCCTCCGCGCCGAACACGTCAACCGGTAGCTCATGACCGGGGCCGGGCCCGCCAGGGGCGGGTGACGGTCTGGGTGTAGGCGCGGTGGGCGGGGTGGCGGGCGGCGTGGTGGAGCTGCCAGTCCAAGGCGGTGCCGAACTCGACGCCGGTGTGCGACGCGGCGCCGCACTCGTCGCAGCTCATGCGGTACGTGGCCGGGGGCGCGTCGGGCGCGGTGTCCGGTTCGCCGGTCCAGCCCGCCGTGTCCGGCTCGGCACGCAGGCGGCGGAACATCACGGGACGCCGCCTCCCGGCCCCGGCCCCTGCCCTCGTCCCGGTGCGGGGTCCTGCGGCACGGGCCGCAGGGATATCTCCCACAGGCACTCGGCTCCCGCGTGGCTGTAGACCACCGCCCGCCCGGCGCGCAGCAGCCGGTGGGTGCGGTCGGCCGCCGCCTCGTGCCCCCAGGCCAGTAACCGGGCGGCGGCCCCGGGATCGTCGGGGCCCAGGCTCGCCGCGATCCGCACCGCGCGCTCCCCCGCCCACCACTGGACCTCCCCGGCGTGCGCCGAGAAGCAGTCCCCGAGGTGGAACATGCGCGGCCGGGGTGTGTGCAGGTAGGCGACGGCCTCGGCCCGGTACGCGGCGGGCCACCGGCCGCTCATCCGCCCTCCCCCGCGGCCGGGTCGAGCAGCACGGTGAACCACACCCACTTGCCGCCGGGCACGCAGGTGTAACCGATGGCGTCGGCCGTCTCCCGCAGCAGCCACAGCCCCCGCCCGCGTTCGGCGTCCCAGTCCGGCACCTGGACGGCGGGCGCCCGGCGGGAGCGGTCGTACAGCCGGACCAGGGCCGTGCCCCGCCCCTGCCTCACCTCCAGCCGGCACCGCCGGTCGGCCACGTGCCGCCACACGTTCGACAGCAGCTCCGAGACCCCCAGCCGCGCCGTCTCCACCGCCGCCCGGTCCCCGCCCATCGCGCGCACCGCCGCCGCGACCTCACGCCGCCACACCTCGATCTCCCGCGCCTCGACGGTTATCTCCCAGGCATGGATGTGGTTGTCCGCAATGTTCCGCTCCACGACAGCCATAGGGGGCTCCAACCATCGGTAATCGTTCCGGCACCGATGGTTATCGGCCAACTCCGGCATATCCACCGTCACTTACCTGCCACAACCGACATACTCCTCCGACGTCGGAGTATGTCGGTTATGGCAGGTGAAGAATCTTGAACGAGGCCTTGCGGCGTGCTGTCTCGGAGTCCGGTATGACTTCCTACCAATTGGCGCGCGCCTGTGGAGTCGAAGGCCGAACAGTCGATCGGTGGTTGTATGAAGGACGGGTACCCCGCCCCGGTACCCGCGCAGTTGTCGCCGACCGACTGGGAGTTGAGGAAAGCGTGCTGTGGCCCAACGCCGTGAAGGCCGTCATGAAGACCGGCCCCGACCGCGAGGTCGTCTCGGTCTACCCGTACCGCTCGGCCTGCCCGTCGTCCGTCTGGCGCTCGCTGATCACGGACGCCCGCGAGGAGCTGACATTCGCCGGGTACACCAACTACTTCCTCTGGCTCGACCATCCGAACCTCGCCACCGTGCTCAGGAAGAAGGCCCGCGCCGGTGTCGCGGTGCGGTTCCTGCTGGGCGAGCCCGACTCCGAGACGACCCGGCGCCGCGAGACGGTGGAGCAGACCGCACTGACCGTCTCCACCCGCATCCGCATCACACTGGAGCACCTGGAACGGCTCGGGGACACCGAGAACATCGAGGCCCGCTACAGCCGTCACGAGGGGCACATCAGCCTGTCGGTGTTCCGCTTCGACGACCAGATGCTCGTCACTCCCCACCTGTCCAACCTGGTCGGCCACGACTCGCCCATGCTCCATCTGCGGAGACTGCAGGACGACGGCATGTTCGACCGTTTCGCCTCGCATGTCGAGGCACTGTGGAAGGAAGGGGATCTGATCAACGGATGACTGCGGACAGCGTTCGACATGACCTGCCGATCGAGCAGTGGCGGAAGTCCAGTTACTCCAACACACAGAGCGGCAACTGCGTGGAGGTGGCGGAGATATCCGGCGCCGCCGGCATCGCCGTACGCGACTCCAAGAACCTGAGCGTTCCCCCGGCCCGCGTCTCCCGCCCCGCCTGGGCGGCGTTCCTCTCGGCGGTGGCGCGGGGCGCGATCGCGGACTCCTGACGGGTGGACGGACGCCGCGAGGCTCCCGAGGCGGATAAGCCCACCCCGCTGTTCCCCCGCCACGTGTGGGGCCGGGGCCCTACGCCCTGCGCCGGTCGTCCGTGTCACCGTCCGGTTTCCGCAGCGGCGCCTCCACCCGACGCCCCGTGCAGCATCAGCACCAGCCCGCCGAGCAGTGACACCGCCGCGGTGAGGGCGAGCAGCGTCCCCAGCCCCAGGCCGGGGATCACCGCACCGGCGAGGGCCGGCGCCGCGACCGAGCTGACGGCCCCCACGACCAGGCAGCCGGTGAACGCCGCGCTCGCGCGGTCGGGCACCAGCTCGGCGGTCCAGACCGCCAGCACCGCCGACCCGGTCATGTACCCCGCGCCGAAGACGCACGCCGAGACCGCCGTCGCGGCCGGGGAGTCACCGGCCAGCCCCAGGAGGGCCAGCGCGGCGGCCACCGTCACCAGGCACAGCGCCGCGACCCTGGGGCTGCCCAGTCGCCGCGCGACGGCCCCGGTCGCCACGCCCACCATGCCGGTGACGCCGATGGCCGCGTAGAGCGCCGGGACGGCCGCCGCCGGAAGGTCGCGGGAGACGACGTCGGCGGCGTAGGTGAAGTAGATGATGATGACCGCGAAGTAGACGGCGGAGTAGGCGGCCGGGACCCGCAGCGCCCTCGCGAGCGAGGAGGCCCCCTGCCGTCCGTCCGGCCGGGGGACCGGCCCGGTCCGCGGCGTCAGGCGGAGGTTCACCACGGCGGCGGCCGCGGCGGCGAGGGCGATGCAGCCCCAGACCAGGCGCCATGACCCCAGTGCGGCCAGGGCCGCCAGGCCGCCCAGCACCACCAGTCCGCCGCTGGTCCCGGTCGTGATGATCGCCAGCGCTCTCGGCCGCTGCCGCGGGGACACCGTACGCGTCACGATGTCGGAGTAGGGCGCCCAGACCCAGCCGCCGGCGCTGCCGGCCAGGACGGCGCCGACGGCGAGCAGCCAGGGGTGCTGCGCGAAGGTCACGGTCACCGCGCCCGCCGCGCCGCAGACCCCGCCCACGGTCGTCGGCGCCCGCGAGCCGCGGCGGGCGGCGAGCGGCCCCGCGAGCACCAGGCCGGCCAGATAGCCGGCGAACGTGGCGCTGGCGACGAGTCCGAGTACCAGCTCGGAGAGTTCCAGGGCCTGCCGGATGTCGGGCAGCGTCAGGCCGTAGGCGTACCGGGCCATGCCGAAGGCGACCCCCACCACCGCCGCTCCGGCCAGGCCGATCCGGTTGCCCGTGGAGAGCGTCAAGGCTGCCCCCTTCTCCTGTTGCCCTGCGGCGTGCACCGGAGCCGCTGCCCGACGCGGCGTCGGAAGGGACCGGAGGAGATCCGACCGTACGGTTCGTCCCGGTTTGAGATTACATCGACGACTCACCGGCCCCGAGGGGGCGGAACCGGCCCGGCGGACCCCTGTTCCTGCCGTTACCGCAGGTCGTCGTGCCGGTGCGAGGAAGCGGGCGGCCAGGTCGGCGCCGTCGAGGGCGAAGGACTGGTCGCCGTCGCCCTCCGGGATGAGCCCCGCGTCGTGCAGGACGCAGCCCAGGAAGAGGAGTTCGCCGTCGTGGCCGCGGCCGGGCGGCAGGCCGCGCCGCTCGCCAAAGGCGCGCCCGTGGAGGTAGGGCCGGAGGCTGTGGTTGAGGATCGCCGGATGCTCGGTCCCTTCGCGCGGTGAAGGGCCTCCGGCGCCAACTCGGTTCGCGGCAGCGTCAGTTCCTCGTATACGTCCGTCATGTCATCCCTTCTGGGTGCCGGACGCCGGGGCGGGGGTCTTGCGGACGCGGCGCAGGGCGAGCAGTCCGCCGACGCCGGGGACGAGGGTGTACCACCGTGCGCCCGCGTCCGCGGTGGTCGTGACCTGCCATGCGGCGGCGATGACGACCAGGTACGCGGTGCCGTGCAGCGGGCCGGCGAGCGAGGTGACCGGCCGCGCGTGGACGGTGAGCAGGTTGGCCAGCAGCACGGCCAGGGTGGCGGCCTCGGCGGCGGCGGCGATCCGCAGGGTGCGCACGCCGGTCACACCCCCGTGGTGGAGCCGGGACGGACGATCATCAGGACGACGACGACCGCCCACAGCAGGTTGAAGACGCCGGTGAGCATGGACAGCCGGGCCGCCGCCGAGCGCGCCTCTCCGTCATCCGCAGCGTCGTCCGCCGCCGTACGCGCCCCCGCGCCACCCGCCGACCGGAGCATCCGCCGCTGGCCGGGGACGATCGCCAGGACCAGGACGGCCGCGGCGATCGCGGTCAGGACGAGGGAGGCGACCAGCCAGGCGTCGGCGAGGACGCCGAGCCGCGCGCCCGTGGCGATTCCGAAGACCGGTACGGCGATGCCGGCGACGGCGTAGTTCCGGCAGATCCGGTGCAGGAACGCGGCGATCCACGCGTCCCGTCCCTCCCCCGGCTCCCCGGGCGCGCCCCCGGACCCGGCGGCCTGCCGCGCGTGGCGCGGGAAGAGGGAGGCGGCGACGGTGATCGGCCCGATCACCACGATCGCCGCCAGGACGTGGACGGACAGCAGCACCTTGGTCACCACGGTCTCCTCACCCCGATGATGAATATGTTGGCTGCCAATACATAGCACGCCCACACAAGCGTTGTGTAGGCTGCCTACTCATGAAGGCCGACGCCGTACGCGGACACCTGGACGGACTGCTGCTGGCCGTGCTGGAGCCGGGACCGCTGCACGGGTACGCGATCATCACCGCCGTACAGCGGCGCAGCGCGGGCGCGCTCGAACTGCGCACCGGCACGGTCTACCCCGCGCTGAACCGCCTGGAGCGGACCGGACTGCTGCGCAGCAGTTGGGACTCCACCGGCGAGCGGAAGCGGCGCCGCTACGAACTCACCGACGCCGGACGGCGCGCCCTGGCCGAGGAGCGGACGGCCTGGCAGGCGTTCACGGCGGCGATCGGCTCCGTCCTGGAACCGGCCCCGCACCCCGGGCACGCCGGATGAGCGGCGCCGGACGGCGGGCGGGCCCCACCGGGGAACGCCCCGAGGAGTACACCGACCGATACGCCGACGAGTACGCCGCGGCCCTGGCGTCCGCCCTGCGCGGCCCGGTCCGCGCCAAGGCCCGCCTGGTGGCGGAGATGCGCGACGGCCTGGCCGACACGGTGGCCGCGTACGCCGAGGAGGGGCTGCCCCGCGACCTCGCCGTCCGGCGGGCCGTGCGCGAGTTCGGCACCGTGGCGGAGGTGGCTCCCGCCTGCCAGCGGGAGCTGACCGTCGCCCAGGTCCGCCACACCGCCCGCGCCGTCGCCCTGGCCGCCCCGCTGCTGACCGTCTGCTGGTACCTGTTCCTGACCTCCGGGCACGGCGGCCAACTGCCCCTGGCCACCCGTCTGCTGGCGTTCTCCCTGGCCGGGTCCGCGGCCGTCGCCGCGCTGCTCGCGACGGCCGCGCTGGCCGCCACCGGCCCCCTCGCCCGGCGGCTGCCCACCCCGCGACGGCTCCCCCGGGCGACCGCCTGGGCCGGCACGACGGCCGGTGTGTGCCTGGGTGCGTCCGCGCTCACCCTCGCCGCGTCCTCCCCCCTGTCGGGGAACTGGCTCCCGGTCGCGCTCGCGGGCGCCCTCGCAGCCGCGCTCCACACCGTGGTGGCGTCCTCCGCCCGCGCCTGCCGCGACTGCGCCCGCGCATAGCCACCCCTCCGGCGGCGCCCGCAACCCCGTTCCCCGATTACCCCTTTCGTACTGTTCGCCGCCGAAAGCGAGAAGTCGACACATCTCCTTCCCAGACTTGAAGGAGCGGGCCGCCCGGCCCGTGTGCAACGCACCGACCGCAATCGACCGCAAGGGGGAAACATGACGAAGACGACCGGGAGGACGAGGAGAGTCGCGCGTACGGCCGCCGTGTTCGGCGGTGCGATCCTGCTGGCCCTGACCACCGCCACGTCCGCGTCGGCGACCGTGACGCTCTACCACGGCAGCGACGCCGCCCAGGCGACCGCCTACGCGATGCGCGCCTACGACGGCGAGCGCGACGGCAACGGCGTCTACGCCGACGCCTACCTGGCCAACGGCGCCCACGTCTCCCAGTGGGACGGCAACGGCGCGGACGGCAACTGGGGCCCGTGGGCGAGCTACAGCTCCCGCATCAAGCAGTTCCGGGTCTGCGAGGACCATGTGGGCTGCTCCGGCTGGTCCTACTGGCCGAGCTGACCGGCACGCTCCGGCCCCCGTGCACCACGGCCCGCCCCTCCCGGGGCGGGCCGCTCGCACACGCCCGGGGCCGCCCGCCTCAGCGGCGCCCCGCCGCACCGCCCACCGGGGCCTGCCGGGTGGCCTTCCGGGTGGTGAGGGGGAAGAGTTCCAGGCATTCGTCCCGGCGGACCCCCTCGTGCACCTCCAGCCGCGGGTGCCCGGCCCGGACCACGTCGCGGGCACGGAG
This sequence comes from Streptomyces nanhaiensis, assembly GCF_046614825.1. NCBI lineage: Bacteria > Bacillati > Actinomycetota > Actinomycetes > Kitasatosporales > Streptomycetaceae > Streptomyces > Streptomyces nanhaiensis. The sequence continues at coordinate 105,634 of NZ_JBKJFM010000005.1, read as the reverse complement.
GTCGATCTGCCGCCAGGTGAACGTCTCGTCGGGGTGCTCGGACGCCCAGCTCCGGGCGTCCTCCTGGGTGGCGCCGAAGGCGATGCCGCGCATCTTGGCCCAGATCGCGGCGGCGGTGCACATCGGGCACGGCTCCAGCGTCGTCAGCAGGAAGGCGCCGGCGAGGTAGCGGGAGCCGACCCGTTCGGCCGCCCGGCGGATGGCCTGCACCTCCGGGTGTGCGGTCGGGTCGTGGCCCTGGACGAGTCCGCTGCCCGACTCCCCGAGGACGACGCCGTCCCGGATCACCACCGCCCCCAGTCCGTAGTTTCCGGAGAGCGCCGCCTCACGGGCCAGCCGAAGGCACCTCAGCATCCCCGCGTCGATCTCCCGGTCCGTCATCCCGCCTCCACAGGGCGCTTCCGAAGCGGACATATGGAACCTCCTTTCACGGATGGGCGGAAAGGTACCGGCTCAACGGTGTCGGACGACGGCTTTCAGCCGCTCCGGGTGAACGGCGCGCAACCCCGGTCACACCCCGGCCGGGCGGGTGGCGGGGCCGCGGAAGGTGGCGCGGTAGCCGGTGGGGGTGACGCCGAGGGCACGCTGCATGTGCTGGCGCAGCGAGGCGGCCGTGCCGAAGCCGGTGTCGGCGGCGACCCGGTCGACGGACAGGTCGGTCTCCTCCAGCAGTTGCCGGGCCCGCTCGATGCGCTGCCGGTTCAGCCACTGGACGGCGGTGACGCCCGCCTCCTCCTTGAAGCGGCGGGTGAAGGTGCGCACGCTCATCGACTCGCGCGCGGCCAGTTCGGCCAGTGTGATGGGCCGGTCCAGGTTCTCCAGCGCCCAGGCGCGGGCGGCACCGGTGGAGGAGCGGCGCGGCTCGGCGACCGGCCGGGGGATGTACTGGGCCTGCCCGCCGTCGCGGTGCGGCGGTACGACCGTGCTGCGGGCCGCCCGGTTGGCGACGGCCGCGCCGTGGTCGCGGCGGATCATGTGCAGGCACAGGTCGATCCCGGCCGCCTCACCCGCGGAGGTGAGCACGTCGCCCTCGTCGGTGTAGAGGACGTTCGGGTCGAGCCGCACGGCCGGGTGGAGCCGCCGGAAGTGCTCGGCGGACTTCCAGTGGGTGGTGGCCCGGCGGCCGTCGAGGAGCCCGGCGGCGGCCAGCACGAAGGCGCCGGTGCAGACCGAGGCGATCCGGGTGCCGGGCCGGATGCGGGCGAGGGCGTCGGCGAGCTGGGCGGGCAGCCGCCCGCCGGGATACGTCCCGTCCTCCTCGTGGCTGGCCGGGACGATCACCGTCCCGGCCTCGGCCAGCGCCTGCGGGCCGTGCCCGACGAGGACGGGGAAGTCGGCGTCGGTGCGGACCGTGCCGGGCTCGGGCGCGCAGGTCACGACCTCGTACAGCGGTGTGCCGGAGGCCGACTCGGCCGCGCGGAACAGCTGGTGGACCAGGCCCAGCTCCATCGGCAGCACCCCGTGGCGGACCAGGACCGCCACCCGGTGCCGCCCCGGGTGCGTGAAGACGTCCATGGCCAGATTCTTTCAGATGTCGGCCATCCGGCCACTCGTTCGGCCCGGCCGGTCCGAACAGCATCGGAGGCATGACGCACACGACCCGCACCACCACCGAGCACGTCCCCACCGGCCGGGCCGCCCCGCGCACCGCCCGTGGGCGGGGCGTGCACCGGGCCTGGTGGGTCGCCGCCGTGGCCGCGCCGGCGGTCATGGGCGCGGGCGCCTTCGCCACCATGCCCGGGCTGCTGGTCGAGCCGCTCCACCACGATCTGGGCTGGTCGCGCGGCTCCATCGGTCTCGCGGTCTGGGTGAACATGGCGGCCTCCGGACTGGTCGCGCCCTTCGCCACCGCGCTCATGGGCCGCTTCGGGCTGCGGCGCGTCGCCGCCGGGGCGCTGGCGGCCGTCGCCGCCGGGGCGGCGCTCACCACGCTCATGACCCAGCCCTGGCAGCTGGCCCTCTACTGGGGCCTGCTGGTGGGGCTGGGCTGCGGTTCCGTGGCGATGGGCTTCGCGGCCGTGGTGGTGGAGCGCTGGTTCGCCGCCCGGCGCGGTCTGGTCACCGGTCTGCTGACGGCGGCGAGCGTATTCGGGCAGTTCGTCTTCCTGCCGCTGCTGTCCTGGTCGATCGAGCGGCACCAGTGGCGCCCGACCACGGTGACGGTCGCGCTGGCGGCGCTCGCCCTCGTCCCACTGGCGGGGCTGCTGCTGCGCGACCACCCCGCCGATCTCGGCCTGCGCCCCTACGGCGCCCGGGAGTACGTCCCGCGCCCGGCGCCGGCCCCGGGCGCGGCCCGCCACGCGCTGCGGGTGCTGCGCTCGGCGGCCCGTACCCGCCCGTTCTGGCTGCTGGCGGGCACCTTCGCCGTCTGCGGCGCCTCCACCAACGGGATCATGTGGAGCGGTTTCGTGCCCGCCGCCCACGACCACGGGATGCCGCCCACCGTCGCGGCCTCGCTGCTCGCGCTCATCGGGGTCTTCAACGTGGCGGGCACGGTCGTCTCCGGCTGGCTCACCGACCGCCACGACCCGCGCCTGCTGCTGGCGCTCTACTACGGGATGCGCGGGGGCTCGCTGCTGCTCCTGCCCTCCCTCCTGGGGCCCGAGGCCGACTGGCCGCTGATCGTCTTCGTGGTCTTCTTCGGGCTGCTCGACGTGGCCACCGTCCCGCCGACGATCGCCCTGACGGCCGTCCGCGGGATCTACGGGGAGGGCGGCGGTGCGATCGTCTTCGGCTGGACGCTCGCCTTCCACCAGCTCGGCGCCGGGGTGATGGCGTTCGCGGGCGGCGCCCTGCGCGACGTCCTCGGCTCCTACGACGCCGCCTGGATCGCCTCCGGCGCGCTGTGCGCGGTCGCCGCCGTGCTGGCCCCGGCGATCGGCGGGCCTGGACGTGACCGCAAGCGCCGGGCCGCGGCCGGCCGGGACGGTCACCGCGCGGGCCCTGGCGCGCCGTCCCGGCGCGGGGCCTCCTAACCTCTACCGGTACCCCGGAGGACGACGGCAGGAGACGCGGTGCGGGACACGGACGGGCGAGGAGCCGGACGGGGAGCGAGGCGGTGGACGGCCGGGCGCGTCGCCCCGGTCCTGCTGGTCGTGGGGCTGGGCACGGTGGTGGCGGGCGCCGTCTGGCTCCGCGCCGGCTACATCGTCGCCGTCCAGTCCGCCGACTCGATGTCGCCGGCGTACCGGCAGGGCGAGCGGATCGCCGCCGAGCGGATCGACGGGGACGGGGTCCGCGCCGGCGATGTGGTCCTCTTCGCCGACCCGCGGTGGTTCCCGAACGGGGAACTGGCGATGAAGCGGGTCGTCGGCACCGGCGGCGACCGGGTGACGTGCTGCGCCGGGGGCCGGGTGAGCGTCGACGGCGAGCCGCTGTCCGAACCGTACGTCAAGGACGGCGACCCGGTCGGCATGGGACCGAGCTTCGACGTGACGGTGCCCGAGGGGCGGCTGTTCCTGCTCGGCGACCACCGCGCCAACTCGCACGACTCCCGCTTCCGCCTCTCCGACGGGCAATCGGGCACGGTCGCCGCCGACGCCGTGCGCGGCAGGCTGCTGGACGGCGACGGCGCCGCCGGGCCGCTGCTCCCGCTCGCCACCGCGCTGTCCGGGGCGGTGCTCACGGTGGTCGCGGGGGTCCTCGGCGCCGTCGCGCTGATCGGCCGGCGGCGGGCCGCGGGGTAGACCGCCGCGCCTGTACGCGAGGCGGCGCAGCGGGGCCGGAGCCCGGTCCCGCTGCGCCGAACGGGCTCCGGCCCCGGCCCCGGCGGGCGTGCCCGGCCGGCTCCGTGCACGGGGCCGGTACACACTGCCCGCATGCCCGACGACCAGCACGGGGACGGAGCGCCCTCCGCCCCTCCCGAGCCGCTGCTGCGCATGATCGACAACCTCGCGCGGTTCCACCGCGAGCACGAGGAGTTCTACGCGCAGGCGCCCCTGCGGCAGGCGGCCGGGCTCCAGGCGCACTCGCGGGTGCTGAAGGCGCTCGCCGACCGGTGGAGCGCTGTCGGCGCAGGCGAGCCGGTGGAGGGCCTGGCGTTCACCGGCGCGGAGGACCTGAACGCCCCCGGGCTCGTCGCCGAGGCCGGGGTCCTCTTCATGGAGGGCGAGGAGGAGCCGACCGAGCTGAAGCGGCTCAAGCGCGACATCGGTCTGCTCGCCGACGACAGCGAGCAGACCGGCACCTGGCTGTCGGGCGCCATGGAGCGGTCGTGGGAGACGGCCGGGAGTCTGGCCGCCCATCCATCGCTCGCCGACCTGGCCGGGGAGCGGCACCGGATCATCGCCGACGACTGGCAGGCCGCCGGCCTGCTGTCCCTGATCGCACGGCTGCTGCGCCGCGCCCTGGAGCTGCTGGCCCGCGTCGACTTCTCCCCGGCCGCCCTCCGGTCCGACCTGGCCGGCGGGCGTACGGCGCCCGCCTACCTCTACTCGGCCTCCGAACTGCTCGACCGCGCGGCGGACCTGCTGGCCGAGTCGGCGGCGCTCGTCCACGGCAACGAGCGCCGCTGGCGGACCTTCCGCGCCCGGGTCCGCGAACTCCTCCCCGAGTAGGCCCGGATGCGGGCGCGGGGGCCGGGTCGGCCATGAGCGCAGCACCGGCCTGGTACCGGACCACCCCGCCCTGCCCGGTCTCCGGTAGGTGCGGGAAGGGAAGGGTTCCATCTGTGAGGGTTCCAAAGTTGGAACCCTCACAGATGGAACCCTTCCCCGCCCCCGTCTCCTCGGCCGTCCGTCCCGCGCGTAGCGGCGCCTGGCGGACGGCCGAAGCGGCTTCGGCGGCTCCGGCGGCTTCGCGGGCACGGGCGCTCCCCGGAGCGCGCGACGGGGCGCACAGCGGGGCACCGTAGGACAGATCCACAATCCGTTCGTAACTTTTCCGCTCACCGGCAGATATGCACGGCGGACGGCGTTCGGCCGTGACCGGATGAGGGCGAGAGGAGAAACACGGTGAGGCGGAACCGGACGATGCGCGGGTGCGTGGTGGCGGCGGGGGCGGCCGTGGTGGCGGTCGCGCTGCCCGGCGGGGCCTCGTCGGCCTGGGCCGACGAGACGAACCACGGGTCGCGCAACGGGCCCACCGTCGCGCTGATCTCCACGGGGCAGATCGACGACCCGATGGAGGACGTGCTGGAGCACGCCGCGCTCGTCCAGCGGGACCACCACACGGGCTGAGCCCGGATTCGGACACCGGCTCCGGGGCGAGGGAGCCGGTCCCGCCCGGTGGGTTCGGACGGAGCCGGGCGAGACCGCCGCGCCGGAGGCGGCGGAGGCCGGGGCGCGCACACGCACCGCCCCCGGCCTCCCGGCTGTCCGGGTCCGGAGGGCCGGAAGGCAGGAGGCCCGAAGGCCGCTAGCCCGGCCCCGGACAGCCGAGAGCCCGGCGGAAAGCGGCTGTGGGGGCCGCTTTCCGCCGGGCAGGTGCACCACCCGGGTTACGTGTCGGAGGGGTCGGCGACGCGGGACCCGCGTACCGTCCGGCCGTCCGTCAGGCGCGGACCTTGGCGCGGTCCACGGCTGCGACACCCACCGCGGCCAGGCCGATCTGGATGAACAGCTCGATCCAGTCGACACCGCGGGTGTCCGCGACACCGATTCCGGCCGCGATGAACGTACCGATCAGGGCGGCGGCGATACCGACCACGATCGTCCACAGGACACCGATGTGCTGGCGGCCCGGCAGGACCAGCCGCCCCAGCACACCGACGACGATGCCGATGATGATCGCGGTGATGATGCCGGTTATCTCCATGACTTCACCCTTTCGGGTCGGTTCCTTGCCTTCCTCCTTCCCTGTCCCGGCTCGGGCACACAAGGACATGTCAAGTCGTCAAAGAGGATCGCCGGGAACCGGCCGCCCCTCCGGCCGCCGTACCGGTCGGTACGGCGGTCGGAGGGGCGTGCTCGGACGCCGATGGCCTCGGACTCCGACGGCATCGAACTCCGACGGCATCGGACTCCGACGGCCTCAGACTCCGATGCCGCGGCCGTCCTCGCGCCAGACTGCGACGACCGACGGGCGGACGACCTTGCCCGGCCCGTCGGGCCAGGACGAGGCGGGCTGCTCGTAGCTGGCGCCGTCCACCTCGCCCGGGTGCTGCACCGCGACCAGCACCCGGCGGTCCTGGATGATCGGGCCGCAGGTCTCGGCGCCGGCCGGGACGGTGAGGAACTGCCGCACCTCGCCGCGCCGCCCGCCCGCCGTGGCCACGCCGAACAGGCCGTCGTGGGAGCCCAGCGCGTTGCCGTCCGTGGACAGCCACAGGTTGCCGTAGGGGTCGAAGGCGATGTTGTCCGGGCAGGAGATCGGGCTGACCTGGTCCTTGGGGAAGCCGCCGTAGTAGGTGGAGGGGTCCTCCGGGTCGCCGCAGACCAGGAACAGGCGCCAGGCGAAGCCGTCGGCCGCCGGGTCGTCCCAGTGCTCGGCCAGCTCCAGCACCTGGCCGTGCTTGTTGGCGTTGCGCGGGTTGGCCTCGTCGGCGGCCGGGTTGGAGTCCACGCCGCGCCGGGAGTTGTTGGTCAGCGCGACGTAGACGCGGCCGGTGCGCGGGCTGGGCTCGACGTCCTCGGGGCGGTCCATCTTGGTGGCGCCCACCTTGTCGGCGGCCAGCCGGGTGTGGACGTAGACCTCCTCGGCACTCATGCCGGGGACGTGGGAGGTGTTGCCGGTGGCCAGCGGGATCCACACGCCGGAGCCGTCGAACTCGCCGTCGGAGGGGAGCTTCCCGCTGCCGTCGATCTCGGCGGCCGGGCTGTCGCCGGTCAGCTTCGCCACGTAGAGGGTGCCCTCGTCCAGCAGCGTCAGGTTGTGCTCGCGGGCGGCGCGGCTGTCGCCCTTCATCATCCGCCTGGAGGAGACGAACTTGTAGAAGTAGTCGAAGCGCTCGTCGTCGCCCATGTAGACGACCGGGCGGCCGTCGGCGGTCAGGCGGGGCTCGGCGGCCTCGTGCTTGAAGCGGCCGAGCGCGGTGCGCTTGCGCGGCACGGAGTCGGGGTCGTACGGGTCCACCTCGACGACCCAGCCGAAGCGGTTGGCCTCGTTGGGCTCCTTGGTGAGGTCGAAGCGGTCGTCGAACCGCTCCCACTTGCGTCCCGACGCTCCGCCGCTCATGCCGTACCGCCTGAGCCTGGCCCTCACCTCCGGGTCGGCGACGGAGGCGGCATTGCCGAAGTACTGGTTGAAGTTCTCCTCGCCCGACAGGGCCGTGCCCCAGGGGGTGGTGCCGCCCGCGCAGTTGTTGAGGGTGCCCAGCACCTTCGTGCCGGTGGGGTCGGCGGAGGTCTTCAGCAGGTCGGACCCGGCGGCCGGGCCGGTGAGGCGGAACTCGCTGGTGGCGGTGAAGCGGCGGTTGAGGTGGTGGCGGGGCACGGCCGTGAGCCTGCCCGTGCGGCGGTCCTCCTCCACCACGACGACGGACAGGCCGTGCGCGGCCCAGGCGATCTCCACCTGCTCGCGCGTGGGGTCGGCCGCGTCGTAGCCGGGGAACATCAGCTCTTCGTCGGTGTACTCGTGGTTGGCGAACAGCACCTGGCGCCCGCGCTCGCCGTCAAGCGGCAGCAGGGTGAGGAAGTCGTTGTTGTAGCCGAACTGGCCGGCCTGCGCCTTCGCGCTCTGATTCTCCGGGTCGAAGGCGGGCGCGCCGCGCAGGATCGGGTCGCCCCAGCGGATGACGACGTTCTGCGCGTAGCCCTCGGGGACGGTCACCGCGTCGGCGGTGTTCGGCGCGACGGGCGCGAAGCGCAGGCCGCGCGCCGCCCCGCGGACCTTGCCGCTCCCCTTCTCCCAGCCCTTGGCCGGTACGGCGGCGGGCGCCGCGGCGGCGCCGGGCGCCTGGCCGAAACCGACCGCCGTGCCGGCAGCGGCGGCGGCGCCGACCACGGCGCCGGCGCGCAGCACCGAGCGGCGCGAGAGGGCGGCGGCGATGACGTCGCCGGCGTACTCGTTGCCGCTGGTGTTGGGCACCTCGTGGAAGCAGGCGTCGCCGCAGCGGTAGCGGCAGGTCAGGGCGGCTCTCCCGCCGGGGTGCGAACCGATCAGCGGCAGCAGCTTGCGCATGGTCCCCTCCGGATGTTCCGTGTCTACGCGTGTCGGACGCTAGGCGCGCAGGCACGACGGAGGGCGACCTCGCGGTGAACGCGGGGTGAATCCGGCCCGTGGAGTCGGCAGGCCGCCCGGCGGCCACCGGCGCGCCCGCCGTGGCCGGATCCGTACGGTGCCCGCACCGGCACACCCGGTGCCCGAAACCCTCTCCCCCGGCCGTCCCGGCACCCTTCCCGGGCCCCTTTCCGGCGCCCTCCGCGCACGGCGATATCCGGACCGGCGGCCGGCCCCGGACCGTTAGGATTTCTCCCATGGCGGCCACTGGAAAAGAGCAGCAGGGGGCGAAGGCGTTCTACGTCACGACCCCCATCTACTACGTCAACGACGCTCCGCACCTGGGCCACGCCTACACGACCGTCGCAGGCGACGTGCTCACGCGCTGGCACCGCCAGCGCGGCGAGAAGGTGTGGTACCTCACCGGCACGGACGAGCACGGTCAGAAGATCATGCGCACCGCCGAGGCCAACGGGGTCACCCCGCAGGAGTGGTGCGACAAGCTCGTGGAGGAGGCGTGGAAGCCCCTCTGGGAGCACCTGGAGATCGCCAACGACGACTTCATCCGCACCACGCAGGAGCGGCACACCGCCCGCGTCCAGGAGTTCGTGCAGGACCTGTACGACAAGGGCGAGATCTACAAGGGCGAGTACGAGGGCCCGTACTGCGTGGGCTGCGAGGAGTACAAGTCCCCCGGCGACCTGCTGGAGGGCGAGGGGGACTTCGCCGGCGAGAAGCTCTGCCCGATCCACAAGAAGCCCGTGGAGATGCTCCAGGAGGAGAACTACTTCTTCAAGCTCTCCGAGTACGGGCCCAGGCTCCTGGAGCACTACGAGAGGCACCCGGAGTTCATCCAGCCCGAGTCGGCGCGCAACGAGGTCGTCAACATCGTCCGCCAGGGCCTGGAGGACCTGTCGATCTCCCGCTCCACCTTCGACTGGGGCGTGAAGATCCCCTGGGACGACAAGCACGTCATCTACGTGTGGATCGACGCCCTGATGAACTACGCCACCGCCGTCGGCTACGGCTCCGACCAGAAGAAGTTCGAGGAGACCTTCCCCGCCGACGTCCACCTCGTCGGCAAGGACATCCTCCGCTTCCACGCGGTGATCTGGCCCGCGATGCTGATGGCGCAGGGCCTGCCGCTGCCGGGCAGGGTGGCCGCCAACGGCTGGCTGATGGTCGGCGGCGAGAAGATGAGCAAGTCCAACCTGACGGGCATCTCGCCGCAGCAGCTCACCGGGCACTTCGGCGTGGACGCCTACCGCTGGTACTTCCTGCGCGCCATCGCCTTCGGCCAGGACGGCTCCTTCTCCTGGGAGGACTTCTCCGCCCGCTACACCAGCGAGCTGGCCAACGACTACGGCAACCTCGCCTCGCGCCTGGCCGCCATGGTGAACAAGTACTTCGACGGGCTGCTGCCCGAGTCCAAGGCGGACGGCGAGGCCGAGCAGGCCGTCCGGGAGGGCATGGCGAAGGCCGTGGCCGAGGCCGACCGCCGCATCGGCGACGAGCTGGACTTCGCGGGCGGCATCGCGGCGGTCTTCGACTTCATCAAGCAGGTCAACGGCTACCTCACCGAGCAGGAGCCGTGGAAGGTCGCCAAGGACACCTCGCCCGAGGCCCAGGAGCGGCTGGCGACGATCCTCTACACCGCCGCCGAGTCGCTGCGCGCCTGCGCCGTCCTGCTCAACCCGGTGATGCCGCGCACCTCCGGCCTGCTGTGGGACTCGCTGGGCGCGGAGCCCGCGCTGGGCGCCCTGGCCGACCAGCGCGTCCAGGACGCCGGCGCCTGGGGCCTGCTCCCTGCGGGCACCCGGGTCACCAAGGGCCCGGCGCTCTTCCCGCGCCTGGAGGAGCCCAAGAACGCGTAGGGCCGCGCCCGCCCGCCCCCGCTTCCCGGCCCCCGGCCGCCCCGCTCCGGCGGGAGCGGCCGGGGGCCGCGGCGCGTCCGCCGGCCGCGCGCCCCGGACAACGCGCCCGCGCGCCCGTGCGCCTGCCGGAGTCCGCTTACGGCGGCGCCCCGCGCCGGGCGATGTGCCAAAATCGCACCATGGCGTCTGAGGTGAGCTGGCAGGACATCGGTGCACGGGTTGGCGAGGCCCGGCGAGCCGCCGCCCTCACCCAGGAACGGCTCGCCGAGCTGCTCGGCATGGAGCGGACGACCCTCTCCAAGATCGAGAGCGGGACCCGCAGAATCAGCGCCCTGGAGCTGACGAGCCTGGCGGACGCCCTGGATGTTCCGTTCTCCTACTTCGTCTGCGCCCCGGCACCGGTCCTGTCCAACCGGCAGCCCTTGGTGGAGGAGGACGAGTCGGAGGCGACCCGGTCCGCCTTCCAGGTCCGGGTGCGCCTGAACGCCTGGCTCCGGGACGTACGCCAGCTTCTGGACCTGGGAGTCCTGAGTCCGCGCCCGCCGTGGGCCTATCCCGGCCGGGCGACCGGCGTCGACACCTACAGGGACGCGGCCCGCTGGGTCCGCGACCGGCTGGAGGCGGGTGACGGGCCTCTCGGCCCGATGGCCGCGGTCTGCGCCGAGGCCGGGCAGTGGCCCCTGGCCACCGACATCCCCGGTGACGGCGCGTCGCTGATCGACGGGGACGTCGCGGTGTCCGTCATCAGCCTCCGGGGCGATCCGGGCCGCCGCCGCGCCACGGCCGCTCACGAGCTGGGGCACATGGTCATGGGGGACGCCTACTCCAACGACCTCGGTGTGCACGCCTCGGCGGAGGAGCGCGAGCGGGCGATCGAGGCGTTCGCCGCCGAACTGCTGCTGCCCGCCACCGCGATCGCCCGGGCCTGGTCCCCGGGCGAGGACGTCCGGGAACAGCTCGTCGGCCACGCCGCACGGTACCGGGTGTCCTGGACGCTTGCGCTGATCCAGGCGGAACGGGCCGAGGTGATCGACCGGTCCGCACGGAACGGGCTGATGGCGCGGAAGCCCACACGCGCCGAGTTCATGCAGGCACTGGGCTGGCTTCCGGAACCCGACCTGGAGGCGGTCAGGGTGGCACCGGACTACGCCAGTGCCGTGATGTCGGCGCTCGGACGCGGAAGCATCACCCGCGCCCGGGCCGTGGAGATGATGCACGGGCAGGTGTCGTTGGACGACCTGCCCGCGGGGGACGAGACCGACCTCTGACATGTCCGACACGCATCACGGCGTCCTCGTGCTGGACACGACCCTGCTGAACCACTCCGCCCGCGCGGACTACATCGACCTGCTGGGGAGTTACCTCCAGGATTTCGAGTGCTGGACGACCACGACCGTGGTCTCCGAGTTGCGGGCCGGGCTGCCCCGTTTCCCCGCTTTACAGCGGGCGATCACGGCCGACTGGCTACGGGTCGACGCTCTCGACACCATCGAAGGTCTGATGGCGTACGGCCGGTGGGGTGAGAGGGTCGGTGCGTCCGACAACCGACACCGGGGGGAGGCGAGTGTGTTCGCCTGCGCCGAGCTCCGTCACGGGACCGCCGTCACCGACGACCGGACGGCGGCGAGGACTGCCCGCGCGTACGGCGTCGAAGCCCACGGCACCCTGGGCCGCTCGCCCGCCTCGGCCGGGAGGGTGTGATGACCCTGGCGGCGGCCGGCAGCTACGTCGAAGCGCTCAGGGCCGAAGAGGCCCGGCTTCCCTGTCGCGGAAGCGGTTTCGCCCGGTGGTGCTCCATGCAGGGGATTCCGCTCCAGCGAAGCTGACCGGATCTGCGGCCGGGGAAAGCGGCAGGGCGGACCCGCGGACGGTTCCGGGGGCGCGCCGGATGGTCCGGCGGCCGGGGCGCCCCTACGGTCGGTTCCATGACGACGACCACACGGCGCAGAACCTTACGCCGGGCACCGGCGGCCCTGCTCGCCGCGCTCCTCGCGGCGCTCGTGCCCGCGCAGGCCGAAGCGGCCCCCGGCCACCGGCCCGACCCCCGCGCCGGTTCCCTCCAGGAGGGCGCCGACGCGCTGCGCGACGCCGGGGTGACCGGGGTGTCCGTCCGGCTGGACGCCCACGGCGGCGTCCGCACCGCCCGCAGCGGGGTGGGCGACCCGCGCACCGGGCGGCCCGTACCGGCGAACGGATACCTGCGGATCGGCAGCGCCACCAAGACGTTCACCGCCACCGTGGTGCTCCAGCTCGCCGGGGAGGGGCGGCTGTCGCTGGACGACACGGTGGAGCGGTGGCTGCCGGGCACGGTGCGCGGCAGCGGCAACGACGGCCGCCGGATCACCCTGCGCCGGCTCCTCCAGCACACCAGCGGCATCCCCGACTACGCCGCGACCGAGGAGACCGTCCCCGACCCCACCGCCGCCGGATACCGCGAGCACCGCTGGACCGCCCGCACCTCCGAGGAGCGCGTCGCCGTCGCCATGGCGTATCCGCCGACCTCAAAGCCCGGCGGTCCCATGGAGTACTCCAACACCAACTACGTCCTGGCGGGCATGGTGATCGAGGCCGTCACCGGCCGCACCTGGGAGGAGGAGGTACGGAGCAGGATCCTGCGCCCGCTGCGCCTGACCCGCACCACCGCCCCCGGTGACGACCCGTTCCTGCCGCGCCCCCACGCCCGCAACCACCAGCAGTTCGCCCCGGACGGCCCGATGACCGACACCACCGTCGCCTACCTCCCCTTCGACGGGGACGCCGACGGGGGCATGATCAGCACGGCGAGGGACGTCAACCGGTTCTTCGCCGCCCTGCTGCGCGGCGAACTGCTCGCCCCCGCCCAGCTCGCCGAGATGCGGCGCACCGTCCCCGTCCCCGACGGCCACGGCAGCCCGCCCGGCACCCGCTACGGCCTCGGCCTGAGCTGGACGCCGCTGTCCTGCGGCGGCGGGTACTGGGGGCACGGCGGCACCGGCTTCGGCTACGTCGTCCAGCCCGCCGCCACCGCAGGCGGGCGGGCGGCCGTCACCGTCTCCGCCCACAGCCGCCCAGGCGACCACGCCACCGCACTGCGGCAGTTGGAGGGCGTCACCGGTCTGGCCGACCGCGCCCTGTGCGCCGGCTGACGCGGCACCGGACGGACACGGTCCGGGCTCCTCAGTCGCCCGAGTAACCGAAGATCCCCAGGTGGGTCGGCTCGTCGCCGGTGTACAGCAGGACGTAGCGACCGGTCCACCGCATGGTGCACTCGTCCAGCAGCGTGCCGCCCGGCCCGGCCGGGGAGGCGTAGGTCCGGTAGGCGCGGTCGATCAGCTCCCGGAACCGGTCCGGTGACGGCCGCTCGGTGCCGAAGTGGTGCACGATCCGGTCGCGCGCCAGCGGGCGCAGCGTCCCGTAGTCCTCGACACCGCGCGGAGACGGAGTGTCGGAGGTGTGGACGACCCGCCGGATGTCGAGGACCGAGTGGGTCCCCTCCCCCCACATGTACTGCTCGTCCGCCCACAGCTCCTCGACCGAGCGGTACTCGCCGCCCTCGCCGTACTCCTCCTGGAAGACCCCCGCGTGGAGCGCCGCCAGCGACTCCTCGACCGTGCCCTCGTACGGGGTGACGTACTCCCAGCCGCTGGCGCCCATCCCGTTCCCGTCCCTCTCCGGTGTTGCCGCACGAACCGGCGCCACCCTAGACGCGGGCACCGACACCGCGACCCGGCCGCTTGCCCGAAATGATCATTTCCGCCGGTTTCGCGGCTCCGGTGTCCGGCTACTCCTGTACAGGCAGAGAGCCGCCGGCACGGTGAGAGGACCCGAGGACATGCGCCACAGCACGAAGAGCCGCCGACCGCGCGGGGCCGTCGCCCTGCCGTTCGCCCTTCTGATCGGCGTCACGGGTCTGGCGGGGTGCGGCGGCGGGGACTCGCCCGCGCCCGAGGCGTCCGTGCACGTCGAGGAGACGGACGGCGGCGACGAGTACGACTTCGTGTACGGGGACCTGGCCGACGCGGAGTTCTGGAACGACGTCAGCACCTGGGTGGGCAAACGGGTGACCATCAGGGCGGACGTCGACGAGGTCATCGACGAGCACGCCTTCAGCATCGCCGCGGCGGAGGACGACGCCGGCACCGACCGGAGGGTCAGGAGCCTCCTGGTCGTCTCCCGGGAAGCCCGGCAGGTGGAGGAGGGCGGCACCGTACGGGTGACCGGGACGGTCAGGGAGGGTTTCGTACCCGAGGACGTGGCGGAAGGGCTCGCCGTGGACTGGGAGGAGGACCTCTTCGGCGACTGGGAGCAGGAGCAGTACGTCGTGGCCACCTCCGTCGACACATCGGCCGACGGGGCATGAGGGTGCCCGGCCTCCCTGGCCGCGCCCTTCCCCACCGGCGCGACAGCGGTGGAGAACCACCGGAGGACGACCGGTCATCCGGCGCCCGCGGTCCGGCAGAACCCTGGAGGGAGACATAGATGTGGTGTACCCGAGGCCTTCGGCGACGGTCGGCGGCGGTGCTCGTCCTGACGCCTCTGCTCCTCGGACTGCCGGGATGCGGAGGCGGGGATCCCGAGGGCATCACCGAGATCCGCGACGCCTTCGAGAGCGGTGACGCCGGGTCCGTGATCGGACAGGAGCGCACGGTGGAGGGCTGGGTCCAGGAAGTCATCTCCCCGTGGGCCTTCACCGTCGGCGGTGAGGAGCCCAGCGACGTCGAACCGCTGCTGGTCATCGAGAAGGACATGCCGCCCGTCGACCAGGACGACCCGGTCCGTGTCACGGGCCCCGTGGGCGAGTTCGACCTCGACGAGGTCCAGGAGGAACTCGGGAGGGACCTCGCGGAGAACCTGTACGACCAGTACCGGGGCGAGCCCTACGTCATGGCCGAGAGCATCGCCGAGGACGTGGAGATCGACTGACCGGGCCTCGGGCTCCGAAGGACCCCGGGGACGCGGCCGGGGCCCGCGCGCCCCTCGCCCCCTTTCCCCGGCGGTACGGCGTGGGATACCCCTGGGGTGTGCGTCCGGTGGGCGGACGCGCCGGGAGGGGAGCGGACATGGCCGGGGAGCGGTTGGCGGACGGCTGGCGGGTGGACGAGCGGTGCACGAACTGCGACGTGGCGAGGCAGCTCGCGCCCGGTCTGATCGGCGAGGAGGGCGGCCGCTCGGTCGTACTGCGCGAGCCGCGCGACCGGATCGAGGCGAAGCGGCTCCACGCCGCCGCGCACGCCTGCCACACCCGGTCCGTCCACCCGCCGGGCGGGCGGCTGGAGGAGGTGCCCGACCCGTTCCCGATGCCGCTCGACGGCGCGGGCAGCACAAACGGCACGGACGACCCGGACGGCCCTGAGAGTGCCGTGTACCTGTGCGGGCACAACTCCCGGCAGACGGCCGGCGCCAACTCCTACCTGCTGCGCCGCCCCGACGGCACCGTGATGATGGTGGACACCCCGCGCTGGAGCCCGTCCCTGGCCAGGCGGTACGAGAAGCTGGGCCCCGTCACCGACGTGCTGCTCACCCACCGCGACCACGCCGCGCACGGCCGCCGGTACGCCGACGGCTTCGGCGCACGGCTGTGGATCCACGAGGGCGACCTCGACTCCGCCCCCGACGCCGACCGCGTACTGCGCGGCACCGACCCGGTGGAGATCGCCGACGGCGTGGTCGCCCACCCCCTGCCCGGGCACACCGAGGGCAGCGTGCTCTACCTGGCGGACGACCGCTACTGCTTCACCGGCGACAGCTTCCACTGGTCGCGCACCACGGGCGACATCGAGGTGTTCGACACCGTCACCTGGTACTCCGTCGAGGAGCTGGCCGCCTCCCTGGAGCGGGTGGCGGGGCGGATCAGCTTCGAGTGGCTGCTGCCCGGCCACGGCGACCGGCGGCGCCTGCCGGCCGGTGAGATGTCCGAGCGGCTGCGCCGACTGGCAGCCCGTGCAGGGGAGTTGAGGCAGCGCCCGGTGGACTTCAGGGCGATCCGCTGGTGACGACCGGGGACAGGCCCCGGCGGGCGTACGGCCCGGACGGCCGTACGCGCCCCGGCGGCCGGTGACGCACGCCCGCCGGGGCGCGCACGGCGCTCACGCCGCCGCGGCCGGCTCCCCGGCTCCGTCCAGCGCGCACCGGATGAGGGTGTCGGCGGCGGCGCGGGCGTGGCCCGCCATGGCCGGGTCGCGCGATATGGCGGCCGTGGTCTGGGCGCCCTCTGCCAGGAGCACGAGCTGGGGGGCGAGGTGGTCCGGGCCGCCCGCGGCACGGACCAGTTCGGCCACCTGGCGGCGGAAGGACTCCTTCTGCTCGCGCACGGCCCCTGCGATCCGGTCGCTGCCGCCGCCCAGTTCGCCGAACACGTTGATGAAGGCGCACCCGCGGAAGTCGTCCTCGTGGAACCAGCCGGCCAGGAAGTCGAAGACGGCCAGCAGCCTCTCGCGCGGCGTCCCGGCGCCGTCGACCGCATCGGCGACGCCCGCGTTCCAGCGGTCCGTCCGGTGCCGCAGCACGGCGACGATCAGGTCCTCCTTGGAGGGGAACAGCGCGTAGATGCGCTTGAGCGAGACGCCCGACTCGCCGCGGACGGCGTCCATCCCGACGGCCTGCACCCCCCGGGCGTAGAACAGCCGGTCGGCGGCGGAAACCACCCGTTCGCGCGCTGTCTGCTCATCGATCACGAGAACTCCCCTTGCAAAGAGAACCAACGTTCTCTACTGTAGTCGACAGAGCCGGAGAACGACCGTTCTCCGCAGTGGAGAGGATGTTCCCATGGGCTACGTCAAGGTCGGCAGCGAGAACACCACCGACATCGAGCTGTACTACGAGGACCAGGGATCGGGTCAGCCGGTCGTCCTCATCCACGGCTACCCGCTCGACGGCCACAGCTGGGAGCTCCAGACCAGGGAGCTGCTGGCGGCCGGATACCGCGTCATCACCTACGACCGCCGCGGCTTCGGGCAGTCCAGCAAGGCCGGCACCGGCTACGACTACGACACCTTCGCCGCCGACCTGAACACCCTGCTGGAGACGCTCGACCTGCGCGACGTCATCCTGGTCGGCTTCTCCATGGGCACCGGCGAACTGGCCCGCTACGTGAAGACCTACGGCCACGAGCGGATCGCCAAGCTGGCCTTCCTCGCCTCGCTGGAGCCGTTCCTGGTGCAGACCGACGACAACCCCGGCGGGGTGCCGCGCTCGGTGTTCGAGGGCATCGAGGAGGCCGCCCGCGCCGACCGCTACGCCTGGTACACCCAGTTCTTCAAGGACTTCTACAACCTGGACGACAACCTCGGCTCCCGGGTCAGCCAGGAGGCCGTCGACGCCGGCTGGAACACCGCCACCTCCTCCGCGCCCGTGGCCGCCTACGCGGTGGTCCCCGCCTGGATCGAGGACTTCCGCGAGGACGTGGCCGCCGTCCGCGCCGCCGGCAAGCCCTCCCTGATCCTGCACGGCACCGCCGACAACATCCTCCCGGTCGACTCCACCGGGCGCCCCTTCCACAAGGCGTTCCCGGAGGCGGAGTACGTCGAGGTGGACGGCGCGCCGCACGGCCTGCTGTGGACGCACGCAGCCGAGGTCAACGAGGCCCTGCTGGCCTTCGTCGGCAAGTGACCGTCCGACGGGCGGTCCGGGTGCGGGGTTCAGGGGCCGGGCTCGCCGCGAGGCGGGCCCGGCCTCCGGGCATCGGTGCACGGGCTTCGGTGCACGGCGTCAGCGCAGGGCGCGGGCGGAGAGCCGGTAGCGCAGGCCGTCCCCGTCCGAAGCGGTGAGGACGTGGAGGCCGCCGTCCTCCAGGACCCGCAGGGCCTCGCGGTCCGCGACCCCGTCCAGCGGCCGGCGCCGCAGCACGGCGGCCGGGTCCGGCCCGCCCGGGTCGTACGGCTTGCCGGGCTCGTACGGGCGGCCGGGCTCGTACGGGCGGATGGTGCCGGGCGCGGCCCAGGACGCGTCCGGGGGCGGGTCGATGCGGTCGGCCAGGCGCGGGGCCTGGGCGCGTATCCAGCGCAGGGCGCGGCGGGGGTTGCGGGCCCGGTGGCAGTCGAGCAGCCACTCCCGGTGGGTGTCCGCGTCCAGGACGGTCGCCTCGCACCACACGCCGGTGCCGCCGCCGGAGTTGCGGGCTGCGGCCACGGCGAAGCCGGTCAGCGCCGCACTGACGGTCATGATCAGTGCGCCCAGGCACAGGGCGGTGAAGTCCATCGCGCTCACGTCCCCTCGCGCGAGGCGCGCAGCTCGAACCAGACCCGTTTCCCGGCCGGTTCCGCCCCGCCGGTCCAGCTCACGCCCCAGGCGTGGCTGAGCGCCTCCACCAGGAACAGCCCGCGCCCACCGGTCTCGTCCTCGGCCGCCTGACGCGGGCAGGGTACGCCGCTCTGGTCGCCGTCCCACACGGAGACGACCGCGCCCAGCCGCGTGACGGCGGCCCCGACCCACAGGTGGGGTACGCGGGTGTGCACGACGACGTTCGTCACCACGTCGCTGACCAGCGTGCGTGCGGTGTCCAGCAGCCCGTGGTGCCCGGCCGCGCACAACCACGCCGCGACCGCGTCGCGGGCGACTCTCGGGGTGGTGGGCAGGGCGGGCGCGGTCAGCCGGTAGACGGCGGTGGCGGGTCTGCCGGGTGCGGTCACGGTCATCTGCGTCTTCTCCCAACGCGGTTCGCTTGCGTCTCGTCTGCGAAGCACGCGCGCCCACCACCGTGGCTCGGCTGCCCTCCCCCGCCCACGTCGGTGCGCGGGCAGGGGAGGCCAACTGCACTGCGGGTTCACTGGTGTTCACGCTGCGCTACCGAGGACCATAGGACACTCGGGATAAACATGACTACCGATTCACGAGGATCCATGTGGATCCCCTTGGACCACTTCACTCGTAAGAGGGCAGACTGTCGCCATGCCACCGAGGACAGTGACGACCGCCCGGCAACGGCGACTTGGCACCGAGCTGCGCAAGATGAGGGAGGCGGCCGGGTACAACGCCCGCGAGGCCGCCGCGATCCTCGGCATCGACCACACGAAGATCAGCCAGGTCGAGACCGCCCGCTTCGGCGTCAGCGCGGACCGGGTGCGCACCCTCGCCAACGCCTACAAGTGCGACGACCAGGCGTACGTCGACGCACTCGTCGCCATGGCGACCAACCGGACCAGAGGATGGTGGGAGGAGTACCGAGGTGTTCTGTCCGCAGGCTTCCTCGACGTGACGGAGCTGGAGCACCACTCCGCCTACCTGCGCACGTACCAGATCGTTCACGTGCCCGGCATCGTGCAGACAGAGGCATACGCACGCGCTGTTTTCGAGTTCGGGTTTCCCCGCCTCTCAAAACGCGATACGGAGGTCATGCTCGACCATCGGTCGCAGCGAGCCAGAGTCCTGGAGCGGGCGGAACTTTCCGGCTACACAGCGCTGATTCACGAGACGGCTCTACGGATGCGCTTCGGGGGCCGCGAGGTAGCCCAAAGACAACTCGACCACCTGTTGCAGATCTCGGAGCATCCGAAGGTCACCGTACGGGTGATCCCGTTCGACTCCGACGGCGTCGCCGGTTCAGGCCAGGCGGTGCTGTACGCGGGCGGGCCAGTCCCCCAACTCGACACGGTTCACCTCGACTCAGCGCACGGGCCGATCTTCCTGGATGCCGATGCCCAGCTCCGGTCGTACCGGCAGCTCCTCTCCGCCATGGAGAAGCGAGCCCTGAGCGTCAAGAAGTCGCGGGATCTCATCAGAGAATCCGCTCACCAACTGTGAAGGGACAGACGGGTGTCTGAGTTTTCCTGGCAGAAGTCGTCTTTCTGTGCCGGTGGCGGGAACAACTGCGTGGAGCTTCGCTCCGACGCCGGAGCGGTCCGGCTCCGCGAGAGCGAGCGGCCCGGGCAGACCATCGCCACCACGACCGCCGCGCTGCGGGCGCTGATACTCAGCGCCAAGGCGGGAGAACTCGACCACCTCACACGCTGACCCCCCGGAGGGCGAGCCGACATGTCCGCACCCATCGAGTGGCACAAGGCGACCTTCTCCGAAGGCGAAGGCGCCAACTGCATCGAGATCGCCCGGGACGGCGATCGCGTCCTCATGCGCGAGAGCAGCAAGCCCGACGAGATCGTCGTGACCACGCCCGCCAAGCTCGACGCCTTCCTCAAGGGCATCAAGGCCGGCGAGTTCGACCACTTCGTCGACCCGCCCGCCGATCACTGAGACCGGACCCGCAGAGCCGCAGATACGGGCCGTCGGCCGCCCGGTTCCCGCATGGTGGTGCGGCGAGCACGGTAACTTTGGCATGCTCCGGCAAAGGAGTGCGGGCGGACATGACTGTCCGCCCGCACCGGGGCCTGCACGGCTCCGAGGCAACAGGGGGATACTCATGACGGTCGGCCAGTTCGAGGCTGCTGTGGGGCCTGCTGACAACAGGCCACCGAAACAGCGGGGCAGAGCCGTCGCCGCACTCGTCGCGGTACTGGCCGTCGTGGTCCTCGCCGTGAGCGGGTGGGCCGGATGGTCCTTCCTCATGCCCGTGTACCAGGGCCGTGACGACCCCTACGACGAGTTGCCCCGGAGCGCGTCCCTCCTCAGCAGCGCGAACCGGGAGGCCGCCGGGCTGGACCACATCCTGTTCAAGCAGAACGACCTCCACCTGTCCACCAGCAGCTGGGCGCGGTGGACCTCGAACGGCATGGGCGACGTCCAGCTGGACGTGAAGTACGAGCTGCACGAGGCGACTTCCAGCGCCTCGGGGCGGGAGGCCGCCGCAGCCTGGCTGGACGACCGGATCGCTCATGGCGAGAAGAACTTCGCGGGATCCGCCGGGGTCCGCGGCGTCGGGGACGAAGCGGTGGAGAAAAGGGTGCCGTCGGGGTACGAGGTGTTCGTCCGTGCCGGAAACGCGACGATCACGGTCAGCTACTCCGTCTACGGGACGGACGGCACCAAGGAAGCGGAGCAGGTCCAGAAGACGGCCCGCCGGATGGCCGCCCTCGCCATCGAGCACTTCGACAAGGCGAACGCCGACGCGTCCTGACGACCCGCCCCGCCACGCCTCGCCAAAGCGGCGCGTGCCCTGGAAGGCCGCTGCGGCGGCCTTCCAGGGCACGGCACGTCGAATGGCCCGCGCCGCTCACGGCTGAGCGGGCCCGCACCCGGCGGGACCGGCCCATCGGGCCGTCAGCGCGCCGGGCCCTCCACCACGGGCTTCAGCACCTGCGCCGCCTCCCGGTCCCCGTCGCGCTCACGGCACGCACCCGTGAGCCCCCGTCAGGGGAACCGCCCTGCCGTGGGCGGATTCCACGGCCAACCTTTCCGCACGCGAGCGTAGCGAACGCCCCACAGGCGGACGAGTGATGCCAACGCCCTTGCCAAGCTGGTCAGTTGTCGAAGCGGCTGCGGGCGGTCTCGATGTGGCCGAGGTAGCGGTGGGTCCAGTCGCACATCACGTCGACCGCCTCGCGCAGGGCCCGGCCCGGCTCGGTGAGGGTGTACTCGACGCGCGGCGGCACGGTGGGGTGCACCGTCCGCTCGACCATGCCGTTGCGCTCCAGCATCCGCAGGTTCTGGGTGAGCATCTTGTGGCTGACGCCCTCGACCTCGTCCCGCAGCTCGCTGAACCGCAGGGTGCGCTCCCCCAGGGCCTCGATGATCAGCAGGGCCCACTTGTTGGCGATGTCCGAGAAGATCTCCCGCGCCAGGGAGTCCGCGCGCCGCAGGTCCGCGTCCTCGGGGGAGTCCCCGAACTGCTTGGTCACCATGAGGTTCCCCAGTCACTCAAAAGTGCGTTCTTCCAGGTCAGCCCAGACTCTCCTACGGTTTCCGGGTAACCGCAAGAGACCACAGGCGCCCATGGGCGCCCGGATGAGGAGACGGACTGACATGGCCATCACTCTGGTGAACCCCGAAGGACTGCCCGCCATCGACGTCTACCGGCAGGTGTCGGTCGCGTCGGGCTCGAAGCTGGTCTTCGTCGCCGGGCAGGTCGCCTGGGACGCCGAGGGCAACACGGTCGGCGCGGGCGACCTGGCCGCCCAGGTCGAGCAGTGCTACCTCAACGTCGCCACCGCCCTGGCCGGGGTCGGCGGGACCTTCGACGACGTGGCGAAGCTGAACGTCCACGTCGTCGACTGGACCCCCGACAAGATGCCCCTGCTCCTGGAAGGGATCTCCCGGGCCTCCGCGAAGCTGGGGACCACCCCCGTCCCGCCGGCCACGCTGCTGGGCGTGGCGGCGCTGGATGTACCCGAGCACCTGGTCGAGGTCGAGGCCACCGCCGTCCTGGACTGAGCGGACGGCATGGAGGACATGCGGAGGCCGGCACCGCCTCAGTGCTGGATCAGGCCGCCGACCGGGACGGGGGTGACGTGGCCGGTCGGCGGAAGGTCCCGCGCCAGCGCGAGGCCGACGTCGACCAGCGATGACCGGTGCAGGCCGGTGACCTCGGGGAGCGGGGTCCAGACCGACTCGACGATGTCGCCGTCCGGTTCGGGCCGGAGCCGGCCGCCGGTGATGCGGACCCGGTAGAAGACGCCGACGTTCTGGTGCACGACTCCCTCACGCGTGGCGGTCGCGGGAATCACCCGCGAGTCCACTCCCAGCAGGCGGTCCACCACCGCCGAGCAGCCGGTCTCCTCGGCGACCTCCCGGATCACCGCGTCGAACGGGTCCTCCGCGTGCTCGACCCCACCGCCCGGAAGAGTCCAGTTGCTCCCGCCGTCCGGCAGTAGGTGACGGGCGAGCAGCACCCGTCCGTCCTCGATGCACACGGCATACGCCGCCAGCCGGAAACTCATTCCCACTCCCCCCCGCCGGACCTTGTCCGGCTTCCATGGTTCGCGCATCACCACACGGAACGGAACCAGACGAGCGTGAACACCGCCAGACGGCCCCGCGCCTCGCCGTCCCGGGGACGTGTCACGCGACGGGCGGCAGGGCGAGCCAGTCCTGCCAGGTGATGTCGCGGCCCAGGTAACGGGGCCTGCGGAAGGGCCAGTCGGCGTCGATCCAACGCGGCACCAGCGCGTCAAGCGCGCGCTCCTCCTCGCCGCCGACGAGGTCGTCCACCACCCACCAGGAGATGTCCGCGTCGGAGCCGGTGCGCTCGGGCGGGTCGATGTAGACGCAGCCGTAGAGCGCCGTCTCCTCCGCGTTCAGCAGGGCGTAGTTGAACGACTGGTGCGCGGCGATCTCCTTCTCGTGCCGCAGCAGGTCGACGCGGTCCTCCTCGTAGGTCATCGTCTCGGCGGGCCAGCCCCAGGCGGGGCCGAAGATCTCCCACAGGCGCTCCCGGGAGCCCATCACGGCCGGGTAGTCGATGGGGGTGTCCGCCTCCCGGATCGGCCGCAGATGAAGTGCGGTGCCGGGCACGGGCACGTGGACGGGGTGGACGAAGTCGTCGGGCAGCCAGCTCATGAGAGCCGAAGCTACAGCCGGCCGGCGCGGGACGTCCCGGCATTTTCCGCGCCCCGGCGCCGGTCCGGGCGGCACGGGCACCACGGCGGGCGGCACGGGCACCACAGCGGGCGGCACCGGGCTCCGACGAGACCGTCCGCGTCGACCGACCACCCCGTGCGTCTCAGCGATCCGTCTCCGGGCCGGGTGATCCAGCGGGCAGACCCAGGCCCCGGGCCTCGTACGAGCGCACGAGGCGGGCCAGTTGCCGCCCCACCGTCAGCAGCGGCTCCTCGCTGCGGGTGACCTGGGCGGTGACTTCGGCGCCTTCCAGGGCGCCGATGACGGTGGTCGCCAGCTCCCGGGCGGTCTGGGGGGAGAAGCCGCAGCGCAGCAGCTTGTCGGAGACCAACCGCTCCCAGCCGCGCAGAGCGTCGGCGCACACCTGCTGGATCTCCGAATCGGTCCCGAGTGTCTCCAGGGCGGCGGCCGTGACGGGGCAGCCGTCGGTCCAGCCCGACTCGCGCAGATCGCCGGCCAGTCGCCGGGCGCACGATGTCACCGCCTCCGCCGGGTCGTCCTCGCTGTCCAGCGCCTGCCGCAGGAGCGTCGCGAACTCCTCGCCGCTGTGCCTGATCGCGGCCACGGCGACGGCCTCCTTGCCGCCCGGGAAGAAGTGGTAGACGGAGCCGAGGGTGGCCTGCGCCTCCTGGGCGATCTGCTTGATCCCCGTGCCGACGTAGCCCTGGCGCTGCAGGAGGCGCGCTGCCGCGACGACGATCCGGTCCCGTGTGCTGGTCTGCATGCGGCCACCGTACCGGCCGACTGAGTAGAGCGTTCGTTCCAGAGCCGTGGTACCTTGCCGCCACGCTCTGAATAGAGCGCTCGTTTTAGTGAGGGATGGAGATATCTTCATGAGCAGCACCGAGCAGCAGTCGGTCACCGTCATCGGGCTCGGCCCCATGGGGCAGGCCATGGCGGCGGCCTTCCTGGACCGCGGATACGCGGTCACCCTGTGGAACCGCACCGCGTCCCGCGCGGACGCCCTGACGGCCCGTGGTGCGGTCCTCGCGCCGAGCGTCGAGGACGCCCTCGCCGCGAACGAGGTGGTGATCCTCAGCCTCACGGACTACGCCGCGGTGTACGACGTGCTGGAGCCCGCCGCGACGGCGCTGTCCGGCCGGGTCCTGGTAAACCTCAGCTCCGACACCCCCGAGCGGGCCCGGGCCGCCGCCCGCTGGGCGGCCGGGCGAGGCGCCGTGCAGCTCACCGGAGGGGTCACGGTGCCGCCCTCCGGCATCGGGCAGCCCTCCTCGTCGACCTTCTACAGCGGTCCCCGGGAGGTGTTCGACAAGCACCGTCCGGTGCTCGAAGTCGTGACCGGCCGGACCGAGTACCGGGGGGAGGACCCGGGGCTCGCCGCGCTCTTCTACCAGATCGGCATGGTCATGTTCTGGACCTCCATGCTGAGCTACTGGCAGGCGATCGCCCTCGCCCACGCGAACGGCCTGACAGCGGCCGACATCCTGCCGCACGCCACCGACACCGCGAACTCGCTTCCCGGGTTCTTCGCCTTCTACGCCGAACGCATCGACGCCGGCCGGCACACCGGCGACGTGGACCGCCTGGCCATGGGGACGGCCAGCGCCGAGCACGTCCTGCACACCAACGCCGACGCGGGCGTCGACACCACCCTCCCGGCCGCGGTCGTCGAACTCTTCCGGCGCGGCATGGACGCCGGCCACGCCGCGGACAGCTTCTCCGCCCTGGTGGAGTCGATGAAGAAGGCCGAGGCGTAAGCACTCTTCTCCGCCTCTTCCGCACGGCACCACCACGGCTCTTATCCGGCCCTCCCCGACCCGCTCGGCCTCTTCCGCACCCGGGACGCCGACATCTTGAGGCTTCACGGCTTCTTGAGGCTTTCCGAACTTCGATCGAGCGGTAGAGGGGCATCCTGCCCGAAAAGTCTCACAGGGAAGTTCAACGAAACAATTCAATGAAGGCATCACGACAAGGAGGTCCGACGTGAAGTTCCGCCTTGAAGTCGACATCGACGACGCGGCGTCCGCCGATGAGTCCGCCCGCGAGCTGGGCCGGATCCTGCGGTACTGGGGAGGCAATCTCCACCACTACGGCCTGCGGCCCGGCGACGGCTCGGCCGTCCACGACTCCGGCCACCGCGAGGTCGGCCGCTGGAGCGTCGTCTCCGCCGAAACTCCCTGAACTTCCGTCAACTCGTCTTAACAAGGAGCACGTTCGGGTCAAGGAACGCCGCCGGTGCGCTAGGGTCGCGGGCCATGACGGGGCGGGCAGTGCGGTGGGCGGGGTTGGCCGGGGCGGTCGTATCGGCTCTGGCGGTGATGGTCGGCATGGCGCTGACCTGGGCGACGGGGCCCGACGGCTACCGGATCGTGGGGGCCGACGCCGCGTACCTGGAGGACTACCTCCCCGGCCTCGTCCATCCCGTCGCGCAGTTCTACGTGAACAACACCACCCAGTTCGCCGTCGCCGCCCTCCTGCTGGCGGTGACGGCGGGCGTGCGCGGCCCGCGCGCCCGCTTCGCGGCCTGCGGCGCGGCGGCGCTGGCCGCGGCCGTCCTCGTGCTGGCCGCCGTCGGGAGCCTCCTCGAACCGGAGAGCTACTGGGAGCCGTACGAGGTGCAGCGGTTCCGGCTGTACGCGGTGGTGTCCGCCGTGCTGGCGGTGGTGGTCCTGGCCGGGGCGGTCGCCCTGCTGATGCGGGCGTACGCCGTCCACCACGGCATCACCGTCGTCTTCCCGCTCGCCCTGTGCGCGCTCCACGTCTCCGCGCTCCTCGTCCTCTCCACCACGCTCGGCCCCGGCGCGACGCTGCACGCCGGGGCGTGGTTCGCGGCGCCCGCGTATCTGCTCACGGGGGCGTTCGCCGTGGTGGCCGCCTACGGATCGGGGCTGCGGACCGGGCCGGACGCCGGCGCGCGAGGGGCGGCCCCGGCGGCGTCCATGTAGACCGTTTCCCGGGAGGCTCCACCAGGCCGGCGGAACGCCGGGAGGGCTGGGAGGCGCACCGTGCCGTTCCGGTCGAGGTCGAGGGACTGGAGCCGTGCCGGGGGCTGTTCGGCGTGTGAGCGGGGCGCGAGGACGTGCGAGGCCCGGCGCGCGGAATTCCTTTGCGCGCCGGTCCGCCGGTCGCCGACCATCGGTCCGTCGTACGACACGGGGCACGGGGGAAACGGGGAGTGGACATGAGCGCACGGCTGCGCGGCATCGCGAAGCAGACCGAGGAGATCGTCGAGCGGGGCCGGTACACCGCTCCCGGCGGCCGGAAGGTGTCCATCGCCGGGGCCGTCGCCGCGGCGGTGGCGGGGACCGCTCTGTTCGGCCCCGAGCCGGTGCCCGTGCCCGGAACCGGGGCCGAGCCCGGGACCGGGGAACGGCTGCCCACCGTCTTCGAGGTGACGGAGGAGAGCAGCCTGGAGGCCGCCCGCCGGCTGGTCACCGGCGGTTCCGGCGGCGGCCCGGATTCCGGCGGCGGTCCGGTCGCCGTCCTCAACTTCGCCTCCGCGCGCAACCCGGGCGGCGGCTACCTCAACGGGGCCCAGGCGCAGGAGGAGGCGCTGTGCCGCGCCTCCGCGCTGTACGTCTGCCTGCTGCGCGCCCCCGGGTACTACGAGCACCACCGGGCCGAGCGCAGCCCCTTCTACAGCGACCGCGTCATCCACTCGCCCGGTGTGCCGGTCTTCCGCGACGACCGCGGGGAGTTGCTGGAGGAGCCGTTCGAGGCCGGTTTCCTCACCTCGCCCGCGCCCAACGCGGGCGTCATCGCGCGGCGCGCCCCCGAGGAGGCGGGCCGCATCCCCGGCGCGCTGCGCGTACGCGCCGAGCGGGTGCTGGAGGTGGCCGCGGCGCAGGGCTACCGGCGGCTCGTGCTGGGGGCGTGGGGCTGCGGGGTGTTCCGCAACGACCCGGCGGTCGTCGCGGGCGCGTTCCGTTCGCACCTGGCGGACGGCGGCCGGTTCGCCGGGCGCTTCGCGCACGTCGTCCTCGCCGTCCTCGACCGCCGCCCCGACTCGCCGACGCGGGCGGCCTTCCACCGCGCCTTCGCCGGGCTCGCCGGGTAGTCCCGGGCGGGACGGCCCGGCCGGGAAAACCGGATCGTTTCGATACTTTTGCGTTTCGCCCGGTCGGCTCATACACTCCTGCTGTACGAAACCGTTTCGTTTGCGTTGGAGAGCCAGGATGACCGACCAGCCGGCCGCAGCACCCGGCCGACGCACCCGGCTGACCCCCGAGCGGGAGCTGGAGCTGTTCACGGCAGTGGTCGACCTGGTGCGCGAACACGGCTACGAGGCGCTGACCATGGACGCGGTCGCGGCGCGCACCAAGTCCAGCAAGGCCACCCTCTACCGGCAGTGGGAGAGCAAGCCCAAGCTGGTCGCCACCGCCCTGCGCCACCTGGGCAAGAGCCACCCGGAGGACATCGACACCGGCTCCCTGGCCGGCGACCTCCGGCAGATGGTGAGCGACTTCATCTCCCACGCCAGCGAGGACACCGCCCTGCTGAACGGCCTGGCGCACGCCGTCTCCAAGGACCCCGAGCTGTGGCAGGCGCTGTACGAACTGCACATCCGGCCCGGCCTGGACGCGCTCGACACCGTGGTGCGCAGGGCCGCCGAGCGCGGGGAGCTGGATCCGGACAACCCTGCGATCGAGTTCGTCCCGCACCTGGTCATCGGGGCGCTGAGCACCCGCAGGCTGATCGAGAACCGGGACTCGGACGCCGACTACATGGAGCGCTATCTGCGGGCGGTGGTCTTCCCGGCACTCGGCATCTCCTGACCGGCACCGTCCCACGGCGCTTCCGGGCACCTACGGGCGCCTACGGGCACTTCCCAGCGCCTCCGGGCACCTCCGAGACCCAACACCTCCTTCCGACCACTTCCTCCGACTCAGGAGTCCTCACTCTCATGGCCACGTTCCTGTACCGGCTCGGCCGCCTCGCCTTCCGGCGGCGCGGGCTGGTCGCCCTGTTGTGGGTGGTGGTGCTGGCGGTCACGGGCGGCTTCGCCGCCTCCGCGTCGTCGGCGGCCTCCAGCAACATCACCATTCCCGGCACCGAGGCGCAGAAGGCGTTCGAGCTGCTGGAGGATCGTTTCCCCGGCAGCAGTCCCGACGGCGCCACCGCCCGGGTCGTCTTCAAGGCCCCCGACGGCGAGAAGATCACCGACCCGGAGAACAAGGCGGCCGTCGGCGAGGTCGTCGCCGAGCTGGCGAAGGGCGAGCAGGTCCAGCAGGCCGTCGACCCCTTCCGGGCCCGCGCCGTAAGCCCCGACCAGACCATCGCCTACTCCCAGGTCAGCTACGAGGTCTCCGGCTTCGAGCTGACCGAGGAGTCGCGCGACGAGCTCAAGGCCGCCGCCGAGGACGGCCGGGAGGCCGGACTGACGGTGGAGACCGGCGGCGACGCGATGGCGGCGATCCCGCACACCGGCGCCGCCGAGGTCATCGGCGTGGCCATCGCCGCGATCGTGCTGCTGATCACCTTCGGCTCGCTGGTCGCCGCCGGGCTGCCGCTGATCACCGCCCTGGTCGGCGTCGGCGTCACCGTCGCGGTCATCACCGCCGTGACCGTGCCCCTGGACCTCAACACCACCACCCCGATCCTGGCGACGATGATCGGCCTGGCCGTCGGCATCGACTACGCGCTGTTCATCGTCTCCCGCTACCGCGCCGAACTCGCCGAGGGCCGCGAGCCCCTGGAGGCGGTCGGCCGCGCCACGGGGACGGCGGGCTCGGCGGTGGTCTTCGCCGGTCTGACCGTCGTCATCGCCCTGGTCGGCCTGTCGGTGGTCAACATCCCGATCCTGACCAAGATGGGTCTGGCCGCCGGCGGTTCGGTCGTCCTGGCCGTGCTGGTCGCGCTGACGCTGATACCCGCCCTGCTCGGCTTCGCCGGGCAGAGGGTCCTGCCGCGCAAGCACCGTGCGAAGGACGGCGCGAAGGACGGCGGGGCGAGCGCGGCCGTCGAGACCAGGGACGGCGCGGGCACCCGCTGGGCGCGCTTCGTGCTGCGCCGCCCGATCGCGGTGCTGCTGGTGAGCGTCGTCGGGCTCGGCCTGCTGGCCGTCCCCGCCAAGGACCTCCAGCTCAACCTGCCCGACGACGGGTCCCAGCCCACCAGCACCACCCAGCGCCGCGCCTACGACCTGATCGCCGAGGGCTTCGGCCCCGGCACCAACGGCCCGCTGATCGTGACCGTGGACGCCCGGGACAGCGACGACCCCCAAGCCGCCGCCAAGGCCACCGCCGAGAGGCTCCAGGGCCTGGACGGGGCCGCCGCCGTCATGCCCGCCACGTTCAACGAGGCCGGCGACACCGCGATGATCACCGTCGTCCCGAAGTCCGCGCCCAGCGGCGGCGCGACCGAGGACCTGGTCCACGACATCCGCGGGCAGGCCGGCGGCATCGCCGACGCCACCGGCGCGAGCATCCTGGTCACCGGGCAGACCGCCATGGCCATCGACGTCTCGCAGAAGCTGGACGACGCCCTGCTGCCCTACCTGGTCCTCGTGGTCGGCCTGGCCTTCCTGCTGCTGACGGTGGTCTTCCGCTCGGTCCTGGTCCCGCTGAAGGCGGCGCTCGGCTTCCTGCTCTCGGTGGTCGCAGCCCTCGGCTCGGTCGTGGCGGTCTTCCAGTGGGGCTGGCTGGCCGACGTCTTCGGCGTGGAGCAGACCGGCCCGGTCATGAGCCTGACGCCGATCCTCATGATCGGCCTGGTCTTCGGCCTGGCCATGGACTACGAGGTCTTCCTCGTGACCCGGATGCGCGAGGCCCACGTCCACGGCGAGACCCCGCACGAGTCGGTCGTCACCGGCTTCAAGCTGGGAGCGCGCGTGGTGACCGCGGCCGCGCTGATCATGATCAGCGTCTTCGCCGGGTTCATCGGCTCCTCCGAGTCGATGATCAAGATGATCGGCTTCGGTCTGGCCGTCGCCGTCCTCTTCGACGCCTTCGTGATCCGCATGGCCGTCGTCCCGGCCGTCCTCGCGCTGCTGGGCAAGTCCGCCTGGTGGCTGCCGCGCTGGCTGGACAGGGCCCTGCCCAACGTCGACGTCGAGGGCGAGAGGCTCCAGCGCGAGCTGAGCGGCCCCGCGGCGAAGGCGGACGAGCGCGAGCCGGTGGCCGCGCGCGACTGAGCCGGGCCGGGTCCCGCCGGGACCCGCCGCGACCCGGGGCCGCCGCCGCGTGAGCGGAAGGCGCGGCGGCCCCGGCCGCACCGGCCCGTGGGGACGGGGAGCGGTGCGGCATCCGGGGCCCGGCAGCGGTCCTCCCACGGGGGAGGCACCGCTGCCGGGCCCCGGTCGCGTACGGGGGCGGGGACGCGGTGGGAGCGGGGACGCGGTCAAGGGGCGGGCCGGCCGCCGAAGTCCTTCGTGGCCACGAAGGACTTCGGCGGCCGGTGGTGGACGGGCCCACGCCCCGTCTCCCCTTAACCGACTTAACCGACCGCGTCCCCCGCGCTACCGCTGGGCGCTGCGCTTGACCAGATAGGCGGCGGCCAGGCAGGCGGCCGCGATGGCGAGGAACACCAGGGCGATGGTCAGTCCGCCGGGGAGGCTCGCCCCGTCGGCGAGGAGCGCGGGCTCGCCGCCCTGCGCGGTGTCGGTGTACCAACTCACTGCGGTCTCCCTTCCGGAGGAATCCACGTCAAGGGCTGCGGTGGCCGAGCCGGGCGCGTGCACGCCCGGGAGGCCGGATCACGACGGAACGAGGAGTCAGAACGGCAGCCGGCCGCGGGCGCGGCGGCCCGCGGAACCGCTGCGGCCCACCGCTCGGGAGCTCTTGTGGAACGGCTTGCTCAGCCAGCGCCCCAGGGGGCCGGGTGCCTTGCCTCCCGCACGGGCGCCCAGCCCCAGGGAGCGCTGTGTGCCGCGCTCGGGGTGGCGGGACAGGCGCGGCACCACGAAGGCCAGCACGGCCAGGACCACGCAGGCGGCTATCACAACGGCCACAACCACGGTCGCTCCTCACGTCGTTCCACATCCGGCGCACATCCGGTCGTACCGCTCCGTGTCGTCTGGACCACCGGAGCCGTGTGTTCGGTCCGTCTGCCCCGACTCGCGCCCGGCATCCCCGGGGAGCCGTCCCCGGTCCCCGGTCCGGGCGGCTCACGATTCGGTCACCGTGGGCCACGGGCCATGACTCCCCGGACACGATGGGGAGGTGACGACGAGTTGGCGACGCGCGGTGAGTTACACGGCGGCCTGGCTGTGCGGGCTGCTGTGCCTGGCCTCCGTGGCCTGGATGGCCGGTGCTCTGCGGGAGGGGAGCGGCAGCCCCGGGGACACCGCGGGCCTGCTCGCGGGGCTGGCCGGCGTGGGCCTCGCGGTGGGGGGTCTGTGGGCCGCCGTCCGGGCGTTGCGGGAACACCGGACCGCGGCGACGATCGCCGGGGAACTGGCGGAGGCGGTCCTGGCGGAGGAGGGCCGGCAGTACAAACAGCTTCTCGGCGGCGACCGCCAGGCCCTCAACGCCAGGATCGAACTGCGGTTCACCCGGGCCGCGGAGCCGGGTGCCGCCTCCGGCGGGGAAGGGGGCGGACAGGCCGGGGGCGGCATGCGGGACATCGCCGCGTACTACCGCTCCCTCTCCCCCGGCCGCCTGGTCGTCACGGGCTCCGCCGGTGACGGCTCCGCGGACGCCGGGACGGGGAAGACCGTTCTCGCCGTGGCGCTGATCCTCGGGCTGACGCGGGACCGCGCCCCCGGCGAGCCGGTTCCGGTCCGGCTGTCCGCGTCCTCCTGGCCCGGCGGCTCCGTGCGGGACTGGCTGGTCCGCCATCTGACCGAGGCGTTCCGGCTGCCCCGCCGGGAGGCCCGCTCCGTGGTGGACGCGAACCTCGTGCTGCCGGTCGTCGACGGCCTGGACGAGATGGACGCAGCCGCGCGGCCCGGCTACGACTCCCGGGCCGCGCGGCTGCTGCGCGCCGTCGAGGACCACCCCTGGCGGGGCGAGAAGGCCCCCGTGGTCCTCACCTGCCGCCGCCCGCACCACGAGGCGCTGGTCGCGGCGGAGGCCCAGCTCCAGGGGGCGACGCGGATCGAGATCGCCCGGGTGGCCGCCGGGGACGTCCGTTCCTACCTCCGGGCCAGGGTCGGCTACTCGGCGCGCAACCTCGCCCGCTGGGAGCCCCTGCTGGACGCGCTGGACGCGTCCTCGCCCCCCGCCGTGCCGGCCGATGCCCTCGACACCCCCTGGCTGCTGACGCTGGCGGCCGTCGTGTACGAGGAGCGCGACCCCTCAAGCGGCGCGTTCCTCCGCGACCCGGAGGACCTGGTGCGTCTGGCGGGGAGCGGCGAACTCCACGGCTACCTGCTGGACCGCTTCGTCAAGGCCGCCGTCAACGCACCGCCCGAGCGGGAGGGACGGCGGCCCCGGAAGCGCCCGGACCCGGCGGCCGTATGGCGTCACCTGGCGGTCCTGGCCGCCTATCTGCACGGCAACACGGCCACGGCGCCCCGCACGGTGGCGGGCCGCCGGCTGTCGGGCACGGACATCGTGCTCCACGAGCTGTGGCCGCTGGCCGGCCCCCGCAGGGCCCGTGTCGTCAGCGGGCTGCTCTTCGTACTGGTCCTCCTGCTGTTCATGGTGCCCTTCCTGCTGACCGACAGCTCCAACAGCACGACCGACAGCCTGGCCGCCTTCTCGGCGGCATGGGTGGCCGTGGCGGGCACGGCCGCCTACGCCGTCGCCTGGCCGCAGCCGGCGCGGTTGTCCCTGCGGCCCCTCACCACGCCCTCCGGGCTCCGGCGCACGGCGACGGCCGCCGTGGTGGGCGGAGCCGCCGGCGGGGTGGGCGGCGCCCTCTTCTACGAGCGGCTCGGCCAGTCCGGCTCCGGGACGTTCCCGTACCTCGCCGGGGAGATCGTCTACTGGCCGGTCGTACCCGGCTGGGTGGGCTTCGGCTGCCTGCTCTACCTCACGCTCGGCACCCGGCACCGCACCGCCGGCGATCCGCGCGGCGCGCTGCGCGGCGACCTGACCGCCTGCCTGGTCTCGGCCGCCCTCATCGGGGCGCTGGAGAGCGTGGAGATCCTGACGCTGCCCGACTACCAGCAGTTCTTCCTGTTCAGAGGCGCCGCCCTGATACCCACCATGGCGATCCTCGGGCTGGTCATCGTCATCGGATGGGGCTTCCTCCTGTCGCTCAAGGACACCGTCCCGGCCACCCGGGGACTGCGCGCCGTGCTGGGCGGGCCGGCGACGCTGCGCCACGTTTCGCTTCTGCTGTGCACACGGCGGAGGCTTCCGTGGCGGCTGGGGAAGCTGCTCCACCACTGCTACGAGATCGGAGTGCTGCGCGCCGCCGGGGGCGCCTACCAGTTCCGTCACCAGGAGCTGCTGGAGCACCTCGCCGCCCGGCCCCACCCGCCCGGCCTCCGGCCGGACGGAAGAAGCCGGGACCACGGCTCCGGAAGCGACCTGTGAGAAGCGGATCGGTGGGCATAAGCGGACCGAGAGGATTTTCGATTCGGCGGAAGTACGGGAGCCCGGGAGGAAGGGGCTATGGGCGTCGTGAACGACGGGGCCGTGGACGGCGGGGCCACGAGCGACGAGGCCACGAGCGACGAGGCCACGAGCGACGAGGCGGAGGAGCGCAAGCGGCGGCTGCGGCGGCGGCTGGAGCGGTTGATCGGGATCGCCGCCACCGAGGGGAACGAGGTGGCGGCGCTGCGCAACGGGGACGAGATCTTCCCCGCGATGCTGGAGAGCATCCGGGCCGCCGAGCACACCGTCGACATGATGACGTTCGTGTACTGGCGCGGCGAGATCGCCCGCGAGTTCGCCCACGCCATGGCCGAACGCGCCCGCGCCGGGGTGCGGGTGCGGCTGCTGCTGGACGGCTTCGGCAGCCGGCTGATCGAGGGCGACCTGCTGGAGATGATGGACGAGGCCGGGGTGCAGGTGGCCTGGTTCCGCAAGCCGCTGTGGCTCTCCCCGCTGAAGCAGAACCACCGCTGCCACCGCAAGGTGCTGGTGGTGGACGAGCGGACGGCCTTCACCGGCGGGGTGGGCATCGCAGAGGAGTGGTGCGGCGACGCCCGTGACGCCACGGAGTGGCGCGACACCCATGTGCGGGTGCGCGGCCCCGCCGTGGACGGCGTCGCCGCCGCGTTCGCCCAGAACTGGGCGGAGTGCGCGGAGGTGCTGTTCGACGAGCGGGACCGCTTCGTCGAGCACGAGCCGCAGGGGGACTCCGTGGTGCAGGTGGTGCGCGGTTCGGCCAGCTTCGGCTGGCAGGACATGCAGACGCTGCTGCGGGTGGTGCTGGAGACGGCCCGGGAGCGCGTACGGCTGGCCACGGCGTACTTCGCGCCCGACCCGTACTTCGTCGAGATGCTGTGCGCCACCGCGCGCCGCGGGGTGGAGGTGGAGCTGCTGCTGCCCGGCCCGCACACGGACCAGCGGGCCTCCCAGCTCTCCGGGCAGAACCACTACGAGGAGCTGCTGGCGTGCGGGGTGCGGATCTGGCACTTCCAGCCGACGATGATGCACGCCAAGATCGTGACGGTGGACGGGATCGCCTCGCTGGTGGGCTCCACCAATCTCAACCGGCGCTCGATGGACCACGACGAGGAGGTCATGCTCGTCGTCCTGGACGAGGAGTTCACCGCGGGGCTGGACCGGGACTACGACGCGGACCTGGGCCGGAGCGTACGCATCGTGGGCGCCCGCTGGCGCAGGCGGCCGACCGTGCAGCGGGTGCGGGAGGCCGCAGTCATGCCGATCCGCCGCTTCCTGTAGGACGCCGCTTCCCGCGCCACGCGCGGACGGGCCGGGACCGCGGTGCGGTCCCGGCCCGTCCGTACGGCCCATGTGCCCGTCAGTCGGCCTGCTTGACCTGCGGCGGCTTGCGCAGCGACAGGTGCAGTTCCCTCAGCCGGGCCTCGTCGACCTCGCTCGGGGCGCCCATGAGCAGGTCCTGGGCGTTGCCGTTGAGCGGGAAGGCGATGGTCTCGCGGATGTTGGGCTCGTCGGCCAGCAGCATCACGATGCGGTCGATGCCCGGGGCGATGCCGCCGTGCGGCGGGGCGCCGAAGTGGAAGGCGCGCAGCATGCCGCCGAACTCGCGCTCGACCTCCTCGCGGCTGTAGCCGGCGATCTCGAAGGCCTTGTACATGATCTCCGGCTCGTGGTTCCGGATCGCTCCGGAGGACAGCTCGACGCCGTTGCAGACGATGTCGTACTGCCAGGCCAGGATGTCCAGCGGGTCCTTGGTCTCCAGCGCCTCCAGGCCGCCCTGCGGCATGGAGAACGGGTTGTGGGAGAACTCGATCTGCCCGGTGTCCTCGTTCCTCTCGAACATCGGGAAGTCGACGATCCAGCAGAAGCGGAAGACGTCCTCCTCGAAGTGGCCGGTACGGCGCCCGGCCTCGACGCGGACCGCGCCCATGATCTTGGAGACCTCGTCGAACTCCCCCGCGCCGAAGAAGACGGCCGTGCCCGGTCCGGCGTCCAGGCGGGACAGCAGCGCGGAGACGTTCTCCTCGGTGAGGAACTTGGCGATCGGGCCGGTCAGCTTCCCGTCGTCCCCCACGCGCACCCAGGCCAGGCCCTTGGCGCCCTGCGAGACGGCGAACTCGCCCATCTGGTCGAAGAACTTGCGCGGCTGGTCGGCGGTGCCGGGCACGGCCAGGGCGCGTACGTGCCTGCCCGCGAACGCCTTGAACCCCGAGCCGGCGAAGACGTCCGAGACGTCGGCCAGTTCGAGCCCCACGCGCAGGTCCGGCTTGTCGCTGCCGTACTTGAGCATCGCCTCGCGGAAGGGGATGCGCGGGAAGGGCGAGGTGACGTGGCGCCCGTTGCCGAACTTCTCGAAGAGGTCGGTCATGACCTTCTCGATGACGCCGAAGACGTCCTCCTGCTCGACGAAGCTCATCTCCATGTCGAGCTGGTAGAACTCGCCCGGCGAGCGGTCGGCGCGGGCGTCCTCGTCGCGGAAGCAGGGCGCGATCTGGAAGTAGCGGTCGAAGCCCGCGATCATCAGCAGCTGCTTGAACTGCTGCGGGGCCTGCGGCAGCGCGTAGAACTTGCCCGCGTGCAGCCGGGAGGGCACCAGGAAGTCGCGCGCGCCCTCGGGGGAGGTGGCCGACAGGATCGGGGTGGCCAGCTCGTTGAAGCCGAGCGCCGTCATCTCCTGCCGGATGGTGGAGATGACCGCCGAGCGCAGCATGATGTTGCGGTGCATGCGCTCCTTGCGCAGGTCGAGGAAGCGGTACTCCAGGCGCCGCTCCTCGTTGACGCCGTCCTCGGTGTTGATGGTGAACGGCAGCGGGTCGGCGCCGCCCAGCACCTCGACCTCGGCGACCTCGACCTCGATCTCGCCGGTGGGCAGCTCGGGGTTGACGTTCTCCTCGCCGCGGGCGACGACCCGGCCGTCGACGCGGACGACGGACTCCTTGGAGATCGAGCTGAGCGCCTCGTAGGGGGCGGTGTCGGGACGGACGACGAGCTGGACGATCCCGTGGTGGTCGCGGAGATCGATGAAGAGGATGCCGCCCAGGTTCCGCCGATTGTGCAGCCAGCCGGAGAGGCGGACATCCGTGTCGATGTCCGCGGCACGGAGCTCGCCGCAGGTGTGGGACCGGTACCGATGCATCATTCGTCCAAGTCGTCAGGTTGTCGGGTGGTGTCGGGCCGCCGGCCGCTCGTCGGCGAGGGGGCGCACACGCCCCACAGACTACCGTCCGGCCCGCCTTCCGCCGGGTGCCCCCGGGAATGACCACATAAGGTGGAAAAGTGCACACCGAGGACATTCTCGCGGCCAACGGAGTCGGCCTGTGGCGCTGGGACAACACGGCCGGCGTCATCACACTGGACGCCGCCGCCGCCCGGCTGCTGGGCCTGCCCGCCGAGGAGACCGTCCTGACCGAGGGCGCCCTGCGCTCCCGCTTCCACGCACTCGACTACGCCGAACTGGCCAACGTCGCCGCCCTCGCCATCGCCGAGGGCACGATCGCGGAGGCGCTGCAGCGGGTGGTGGCGCCGGACGGCACCGTCCTGCGGATCGTGCGCAACCGGCTGGCCCTGGCCGGGCAGACCCTGATGGGAACGGAGCCGGGCCAGTCCTTCGTGCTGTACGGCCTGCTGACCGAGGCACCCTGGCCGGCCGGCCCCGGCGGGACCGGCCGGGACGTCGCGGAGATCCCCCTGGAGACGTATCCGGTGGAGATCACCTCCGAGCGGCCGCCGGGCGCGGCCACCCCCGCGGTGCGGTCCCCCGCCACCCAGATCCCGGCCGCCGCCGAGTGGCGGCACTCGCGCGAGGCGTTCCTGCTGGACGTGGGGAAGGCGCTGGCCGAGGCCCAGACCACGCAGGAGGTGCTGCGGGTGGTGGCCCAGATGTCGCTGCCCGGCCTCGCTCCCTCCTCCCTGGTCATCTACGGCGTCAAGGGCGACCGGCTGACCCCGATCGGCTACTACGGGCCGGACGTGGGCCGGCAGCAGGCCTTCGGCGAGACGACGCTGGAGAGCGACTACCCCGGCAGCGTGGCCGTCCGCACCGGCCGGGCCGTCTACCTGTCCTCACCCGACGACTACCGCCGCCGCTTTCCCGCCGTCTGGCACCTGGTCGAGGGCTACGGCCGCCGGGCCTGGGCCTATCTGCCGCTGATCGTGGGCGGCCGGACGATCGGCGCCTGGCTGCTCGCCTTCGACACCCCCGTCGCGTTCACCCCCGACGAGCGACACCTGCTGGTGTCGGTGGCGCGGATGCTGGCGCAGGCCCTGTCGCGGGTGTACGTACAGGAGTCCAAGCGGGAGCTGGCCGACAGCCTCCAGCGCACCATGCGGCCCGCCCACCGCACCGCCGTCCCGGGCATGACGGTGGTCAGCCGGTACCTGCCGGTCGGCGGCGGCCTCCAGGTCGGGGGCGACTGGTACGACGTGATCCCGCTGCCGTCCGGCCGCACCGCACTGGTGATCGGCGACGTGCAGGGGCACGACGTACGCGCCGCGGGGGTCATGACGCAACTGCGGATCGCGCTGCGCGCCTACGCCGCGGAGGGGCACCGGCCCGACGCGGTGCTCACCCGCGCCAACCGCTTCCTGGCCGGGATGGAGACCGGCGACCTGCCCGAGCCCGGCAGCGGCCACGAGGGGGCGGACGCCGCCGACGACCACCGCTTCGCCACCTGCCTGTACGTGGAGGCCGATCCGGACGGCGCGCTCGACATCGCCCGCGCGGGCCACCCCGACCCGGCGATCCGCCTGGCCGACGGCGCGGTGCTGACCTGCTCGGTGACGGCCGGGCCGCCGCTGGGGATCGTCATGGACGCCGACTACCCCATCACCCGGGTGGTGCTGGGCCGGGGCGAGACGCTGCTGATGTGCACCGACGGGCTCATCGAGGCCGGCGGCCTGGACTACGACGCCGGATGGGAGCGGCTGCGCAAGGTCCTGGGGCAGTACGGAGGACCGCCGGAGGACCTCGCCGACACGCTGATCCGCGCGATGCAGGGTGCTCCGGCCCGCCACATGACCGGCACCGGGCACGGCATGGAACCGCGCGCGGGCGGGCGCGAGGACGACATCGCGCTGCTGCTGCTGAGCCGCGAGGGCGGCGCCCCCGAGGCGCGACCGCGGCCCCTGGTGCGCCGTCTGGTGATGTCGGTGTCCCAGTCCGAGCAGGTACGGATCGCCGACGCCCGCCACCAGCTGCGCGAGCTGCTGTTCGACTGGGCGGTGGAGGACCAGGTGGAGGGCGCCGTCCTGCTGCTGTCGGAGCTGCTGACCAACGCCCTGGTCCACACCGAGTGGGACGCCACGCTCTCCGCCGAGCTGGAGGGCGAGCCCGGCTCGCGGCGGCTGCGCGTGGAGGTCGCGGACTCCAGCGACGAGCTGCCCCACATGCGCCACCCAGGCGAGCTGGCCTCCCGCGGACGCGGTCTGCTGCTGCTGGAGATGCTGGCGCACTCGTGGGGGGTGGAGCCCCGGGGCGCGGGGAAGAGCATCTGGTTCGAGCTCCACGAGGCGGACGAGGCGGACGAGGCCGCGGCCGCGTGAGGGCGCGGCCGCGGCCTCGTCAGTTGGCGTCGGCCGGGATCGCCCCCAGCCGCCCCGCCTTGAAGTCGTCGAACGCCTGGACCAGTTCGGCGTGGCTGTTCATCACGAACGGGCCGTAGTGGGCCATCGGCTCACGGATCGGCAGGCCGCCGAGCAGGACCACCTCGAAGTTCGCGCTGCGGGAGTCCTGCTCCTCGGCGGCGCGGACGGTGAGCGCGCCGCCGTCGCCGAAGACGACCGACTGGCCCATGCCGAAGGGCCGCCTCTCCGCGCCCGCGGAGCCCTGGCCCGCGAGGCCGTACGCGAGGGCGTTGAAGTCCGGCCGCCAGGGGAGCGTGATCTCGGCGCCGGGGCTGACCGATGCGTGGATCATCGTGATCGGGGTGTGCGTGACGCCCGGGCCCTGGTGGCCGTCCAGCTCCCCGGCGATGACGCGCAGGAGCGCGCCGCCGTCGCCCGACGCCAGCAGCCTGACGCTGCCGCCGCGGATGTCCTGGTACCGGGGATCGGTCATCTTGTCCCTGGCCGGCAGGTTGACCCACAGCTGCAGGCCGTGGAAGAGGCCGCCGGAGACGACCAGTTCCTCGGGCGGGGTCTCGATGTGCAGGAGGCCGGAGCCCGCGGTCATCCACTGGGTGTCGCCGTCGGCGATGGTGCCGCCGCCGCCGTGGGAGTCCCGGTGGACGAACGTGCCGTCGATGATGTAGGTGACGGTCTCGAAGCCCCGGTGCGGGTGCCAGGGGGTCCCCTTCGGCTCGCCGGCCTCGTAGTCCACCTCGCCCATCTGGTCCATCATGATGAACGGGTCCAGGTACCTGTAGTCGATCCCGGCGAACGCCCGGCGCACCGGGAAGCCCTCGCCCTCGAAGCCGGAGGGAGCCGTGGCCACGTGCAGGACGCGGCGGGGGCGGGTGTCCGCGGGAGCGGTGACACGGGGGAGTACGAGCGGGTTCTCAGCGGTGATCGCCGGCATCTGGACCTCCTCGGGAAGCCTGGGAGGTCCAGAGTATTTCAACGTTCAACAGAACGCCAGGATCGCGGGACGCGGGCGGTGTGACCTTCCACTCCCCGCGCGCCCCCGGGTGCCGCCGGCGGCACCCGGGCCGCGCCGCGGAAGGCTCAGCCGTACATCCGGCGCATCGCGAAGTCGACCATCTCCTCGACCGCCTTGGCGTCGAAGACGATCCGGTGGTCGCCCTCCATGTCCAGCACGAAGCCGTAGCCCGACGGCAGCAGGTCGAGCACCTCCGCGCCGGTGATCACGAAGTACTTCGACTCCTTGCCCGCGTAGGCGCGCAGCTCCTTGAGCGTGGTGAACATCGGGATCACCGGCTGCTGGGTGTTGTGCAGCGCCAGGAAGCCCGGGGTGTCGCCGCGCGGGCAGTACACCTTCGACGTGGCGAAGACCGCCTGGAAGTCCTCGGGGGTCATCACCCCGGTGGTGAAGGCCCGTACGGCCTCGGCCAGCGACGGCGGCGACGGCTCCGGGTAGAGCGGCTGCTGCTGGCCGTAGCCGGCCTGCGGCGGCGGCTGCTGCCCGTAGTGCTGTCCGGCGTGCTGCCCGGCGTGCGCGCCGTGCCCGGGGTGGCCGGGGTGCCCCGGATGGCCGGCGTGGCCGCCGTGACCGGCGTGCTGCCCCGCGTGCCCCGCGTTTCCGGTCTGGTCGTAGCCGTACATGGGCGCAAGCGTACCGATTCCGGGGCCCGCTCCCGCCCCTCGGTGGGCCGTTCCCGGCCGGGAGCCCCGGGGCCGGGGGAGGCGGCCCGGCGCCGGGGAGTTCCGTCACAGTCGCGCGGATCGGGTTGCTTCTTATTACCGGCGGGTAGCATGATGAGAGCTACTTTCTGGTACGCGTAGGGAGGAGTCTCCTCCCCCTATCCACTACGGAGCCGTCGCCATGGGGCACTACAAGTCGAATCTCCGCGACATCGAGTTCAACCTCTTCGAGGTACTCGGCCGCGACACGGTGTACGGCACCGGCCCGTTCGCGGAGATGGACGTCGAGACCGCCAAGAGCGTGCTGGCCGAGGTCGCCCGCCTGTCGGAGAACGAGCTGGCCGCCTCCTACGAGGACGCCGACCGCAACCCGCCGGTGTTCGACCCCGAGACCAACACCGCGCCGGTCCCCGAGTCCTTCAAGAAGAGCTACCAGGCGTACATGGACGCCGAGTGGTGGCGGCTGGGCATCCCGGAGGAGATCGGCGGCACCACCGTTCCGCGCTCCCTGCTGTGGGCCTTCGCCGAGACCATCCTCGGCTCCAACCCGGCCGTGTGGATGTACGCGTCCGGCCCCGCCTTCGCCGGCGTCCTCCACGAGGAGGGCACCGAGGAGCAGAAGAACATAGCCAGGCTGATGGCCGAGAAGCAGTGGGGCTCCACCATGGTCCTCACCGAGCCCGACGCGGGCTCGGACGTGGGCGCCGGCCGCACCAGGGCGATCAGGCAGGAGGACGGCTCCTGGCACATCGAGGGCGTCAAGCGCTTCATCACCTCCGGTGAGCACGACATGTCCGAGAACATCGTGCACTTCGTCCTCGCCCGCCCCGAGGGCCACGGCCCGGGCACCAAGGGCCTGTCGCTGTTCATCGTGCCCAAGTACGACTTCGACTGGTCCACCGGCGAGCTCGGCGAGCGCAACGGCGTCTACGCCACCAACGTCGAGCACAAGATGGGCCTGAAGGCCTCCAACACCTGCGAGATGACCTTCGGCGCCAACCACCCGGCCAAGGGCTGGCTGATGGGCGAGAAGCACGACGGCATCCGCCAGATGTTCAAGATCATCGAGTTCGCGCGGATGATGGTCGGCACGAAGGCCATCGCCACCCTGTCCACCGGCTACCTCAACGCGCTGGGGTACGCCAAGGAGCGCGTCCAGGGCGCCGACCTGGCCCAGTTCACGGACAAGACCGCCCCGCGCGTCACCATCACCCACCACCCCGACGTGCGCCGCTCGCTGATGACGCAGAAGGCGTACGCCGAGGGCATGCGCTCGCTGGTGCTCTACACCGCCGCCGTCCAGGACGAGGTCCTGGCCAAGGAGGCCGCCGGCGAGGACGCCTCCGCCGCCAAGCGCCTGAACGACCTGCTGCTGCCGATCGTCAAGGGCTACGGCTCGGAGAAGTCCTACGAGCAGCTCGCCCAGTCGCTGCAGACCTTCGGCGGCTCCGGCTACCTGCAGGAGTACCCGGTCGAGCAGTACATCCGGGACGCCAAGATCGACACCCTCTACGAGGGCACCACCGCGATCCAGGGCCAGGACTACTTCTTCCGCAAGATCGTCCGCGACCAGGGCCAGGCGCTGACCGCCCTGTCCGAGGAGATCAAGAAGTTCCTGGCCGAGGCCGCCGGCGGCGAGGACCTGGCCGGCGCCCGCGACCAGCTCGCCAAGGCGGCGGGCGACCTGGAGGCCATCGTCGGCACCATGCTGACCGACCTGGCCGCCACCGAGAAGGACGTCAAGTCCATCTACAAGGTCGGCCTGAACACCACCCGCCTGCTGATGGCCTCCGGCGACGTCGTCGTCGGCTACCTGCTCCTCAAGGGCGCCGCCGTGGCCGCCGACAAGCTGCCGGGCGCCTCCGCCAAGGACAGGGCGTTCTACGAGGGCAAGATCGCCGCCGCGAAGTTCTTCGCCGCGAACATCCTGCCGGGCGTCGGCGTCGAGCGTCAGATCGCCGAGGCCACCGACCTGTCGGTGATGGAGCTGGACGAGGCCGCCTTCTGAGCGGGTCCCGGCCGGATCCGTGAGCGGCGGGCCGGCCGGGCCTCCCGGCCGGCCCGCCGCTCCGCACGGCACCCGGCGTCCGCCCGCCCTCGGGGGCGGGCGGACGCCGGGCGGGCGGTGGCCCCGTTCCCAGGTCAGGGGGGAGCGGGGCCACCGCCGTTCGTATGCTGGGAC
The DNA here is from genome assembly GCF_046614825.1 of Streptomyces nanhaiensis. NCBI lineage: Bacteria > Bacillati > Actinomycetota > Actinomycetes > Kitasatosporales > Streptomycetaceae > Streptomyces > Streptomyces nanhaiensis. Next base: position 62,381 of record NZ_JBKJFM010000005.1, on the reverse strand, counting down.
GCATGAGCACTTCCCGCCGCTTCGACCGTGGCCACACCGACGACCTGGCCTCCTTCCTCACGGCCTCGCCCACCCCGTACCACGCGGTCGCGACCGCCGCCGAGCGGCTGGAGAAGGCGGGCTTCCGGCGGCTGGCCGAGACGGACGCGTGGGACGGCGACAGCGGCGGCAGGTACGTGCTGCGCGGCGGCGCGATCATCGCCTGGTACGTGCCCGGGGGCGCCGTGCCCGCCACCCCCTTCCGGATCGTCGGCGCCCACACCGACTCCCCGAACCTGCGCGTCAAGCCCGTGCCGGACACCGGCGCGGCCGGCTGGCGGCAGATCGCCGTCGAGATCTACGGCGGCACCCTGCTCAACACCTGGCTCGACCGCGATCTGGGCCTGGCCGGACGGCTGGTGCTGCGCGACGGCTCCACCCGCCTGGTGAACGCCGACCGCCCGCTGCTGCGCGTCCCCCAGCTCGCCATCCACCTCGACCGGCAGGCCAACGAGGGCCTGAAGCTGGACCGGCAGCGCCACATGACGCCGGTCTGGGGCCTGGGCGAGCCGCGCGAGGGCGATCTGGTGGAGTTCCTCGCCGCCGAGGCCGGCCTGGAGGCCGCCGACATCGCCGGCTGGGACCTGATGGTCCACAGCGTCGAGCCGCCCGCCTACCTGGGCCGCGACCGCGAACTGCTCGCCGGGCCGCGCATGGACAACCTGCTGTCCGTCCACGCAGGGACCGCCGCCCTGATCGCGGCCGCCGAGGCGGGGGACCTGCCGTACGTCCCGGTGCTGGCCGCCTTCGACCACGAGGAGAACGGCAGCCAGTCCGACACCGGCGCCGACGGCCCGCTGCTGGGCAACGTGCTGGAGCGCTCCGTCCTCGCCCGCGGCGGAGGCCCCGAGGACCGCGCGCGGGCGTACGCGGGCACCGTCTGCCTCTCCTCCGACACCGGCCACGCCGTGCACCCCAACTACCCCGAGCGCCACGAGCCGGGCCACCACCCGATGCCCAACGGCGGCCCGATCCTCAAGGTCAACGTCAACCAGCGCTACGCCACCGACGGCACCGGCCGCGCCGTCTTCGCCGCCGCCTGCGAGCGGGCCGGGGTGCCGTGGCAGTCGTTCGTCTCCAACAACGCCGTCCCCTGCGGCACGACGATCGGCCCCATCACCGCCGCGCGGCACGGCATCGCCACCGTGGACATCGGCGTGGCGATCCTGTCGATGCACTCCGCCCGCGAACTGTGCGGCGCCGACGACCCGTTCCTGCTGGCGAACGCCCTGACGGCCTTTCTGGAGGCCTGACGGGAGCGCCCGGGCGGGGCGGACCACGAGGGGCTGCGCACGGTGCCCCGAATGCAAGTCCCGCCCAGGGGTACCCGGTTGGTTGAACGAGCCCTCAACCAGCCGGACGGAGGCGGTTTTTCATGGGCATGGCACTGACCATCGTACTGATCGCGGTGGGCGCGATCCTGACCTTCGGGGTGAGCTGGGAGCTCTCCGGGGTCAACCTCGATGTGATCGGCCTGATCCTCATGGCCGTCGGCTTCATCGGGCTGGCGTCCTACGTGGCCATCTTCAAGCGCCGCCGTGTGCAGCCGCCGAGCCCCGCGGCCCCGGTCATCGAGGAGAACCACCGCCACCAGTGGCGCGCCTGACCGGCCGGGGTGCGCTCCGCGCCACGGGAGGAGAGACGATTCCGGCCACCCGGACGCGGCCGGGCCGCCCGGGAAGGCGCCGGGCCGCGGCGGCGCGAGCGCGCCCGAGGCGGGCGCTGAGCGCCCGCCGGACCGCCGCAGCGCGGTGGTGCCGGGCTTCCGGCGGGCGGAACCCGCAGCTCCGGGACTGCCGCACCGCACCGGAGGCCCGCATGGGTCGGTTCCTCGCCACCGCACGGCGTCTGAGGCCCGTTAGCGTCTCTTTCCGGCCCCGCCCGCGCAGGAACAATGCCGCCATGGGCAACGGACTTCTCACCGACAAGACGATCCTCATCACCGGAGCGAGCAGCGGCATCGGCGCCGCGGCCGCGAACGTCTTCAGCCAGGAAGGCGCGGCCGTGGTCCTGGTAGCGCGCCGGGAGAGACGGTTGGCGGCCATCGTGGCCGAACTCAGAGACAAGGGAGCCGAGGCTTCCTACGTGGTGGGCGACATGACGCTCGCCGCGGACGCGGCACGGGCGGTGGACTTCGCCGTGACCGAGTACGGACGGCTGGACGCGGCCTTCAACAACGCCGGGATCGGTGGTGACCGCACCCCGTTACACCTGATGCCGGACGACGTCTACGACGCCATCATGGGTGTCAACGTGCGCGGCCTGTGGAACTGCCTGCGTCAGGAGATAGCCGCGATGCTGCCGCGCGGTGGCGGGGCGATCGTCAACAACAGCAGCGTGGCCGGCCTGGTGGCCGTTCCCGCCGCCGCCCCCTACATCGCCTCCAAGCACGCGGTCATCGGCCTCACCAGGGCGGCGGCGGACGAGTACGCGCGGCATGGCGTCAGGGTGAACGCGGTGGCCCCCGGCACCACCCGCAGCGAGATCACCGCCGACTGGTTCTCCCGCAATCCCGGCATGGAGGAACTGGCGCACGCCGTGACCCCGCAGGGGCGTACCGCGGAGCCGGAGGAGATCGCGGCCGCCGCGGCCTGGCTGCTCAGCGACCGCTGTCCCTTCCTGACCGGGGCGGTGGTGCCGGTGGACGGCGGCTTCGTCAACCGCTGACCGTGGACGACGCCCGTGGACGGCGTTCCCGGGCAGCGCTCCGGCAACGCCGTCCACACGGCCGATCCGCACGGCTACGCGCGTAACCCCGTCAGCCGGGCCCGGAACACCGCGCGTCCGCCCTGATGGCCCGTGACGCCGATCGTGAACCGGCCGGCCGGGACCGCCGGACGTACCTCGGCCTCGATCCAGCACGGCTCGCCGAACTCCACGTACCGCGTGTAGCGGATGGCGACGTCGGTGAGTTCGACGGACTCGGGGTGGACGGCGGCGTGCGCCGCCTGCTGGGCCGCCTCCAGCAGGACCAGGCCGGGCACGTGGTCGACCGGGTGGTCGAAGAGCAGCGGGTTGGACACGTCGTTGCGCAGCCGCCACCGGCAGCCGCCGCCACCGTCCGCCAGGAGTACGTCGTCCGGGCTCACCCTGCCGACCAGCCGGGGCGCGACGGGGACCGGCAGGTGCCAGCGCCCCCAGTCGGCGGGCGTGTGCTGTCCGCGCACCCGGCGGTAGGCCGCCGGAGAGATCCAGCCGAATTCCGTGTCGGCCAGGCAGATGTCGGCACCGTCGCGCCGGACGCGGAATGCCATGGTGAGGCGCGTGGCGCTTCCGGGAGCCCGGGTGACCGTCACCACGGCCTCGAACTCCCCGCCCTCGTCTGCCCGGAGCCCGGACTCCATCGTGATGTTCAGGGTGTGCAGCAGTGTGTGGTGGCCCGTGGGAACCCCGTACGCGGCATGCGCCACGAAGAGCCCGCACTGGCGGATGACCTGTGCCAGGAGCCGGGGATCGTACCCGCCGGTCCCTCTGCCGGCGGGTCTGCGCACGCCGAGCACGAAGGTGTCCCGGCCGGCCGCGCGCCAGTCCTTTATGAGGATCGTCGCGCTGTGCCTGAGATGCGTGTACTCGCCCAATTCGGCCGGTGAGCAGAGCTCGGGAAGACCGGGAGAGACTGGGAGTGCGTCGATGGACATGAGACTCCTTCCGGACAGATGACTGACGGTGGTGCCCGCTCCCGCGCCTCACGTTGATAACCTACAGATGGTTCTGTTTTTTGACTGGTTCACCGTGCGGCTACCGCGGGAGCAGGTGGAGAGGTTGTCGGAGGTTAGGATGGCGAGACAGGAGCGCGCTATTCGCACTCGCAACCGCATCCTGGAAGCGATGGCCAGCCTTTTCAACGAGGTCGGCTACGACGCCGCGACCGTCGCGGCGCTGGTGGAGCGAGCCGGACTGACCAGAGGGGCGCTTTACTTCCACTTCGCGTCGAAAGAGGACATCGCGCGGGCCGTGCTGGACGAGGCGGTGACCCGGCAGGGGCTGCGGCCGCAGCCCTTCAAGGTGCAGGAGTGGGTGGATCTGGGGCTGCTGCTGGCCTACCGCGTACCCCGGGAGCCGGTGCTGCGCGCGGCCATACGCCTGTCCGTCGACCCCAAGGCACGCCGGCTGTTCGGCACCCGCTGGCCGGACTGGGTGACAGTCGGCCGGGAGTTGCTCGTCGAGGCGAAGGAGCGGGGCGAGCTGCTCCCGCACGCCGATCCGGCGGCGGTCTCACGCGCGGTCGTGGGCTCGTGGACCGGGGTGCAGCTGGTGACGGAGGCGCTGGGGGACGGGCTGGAGCTAACCGGGGAGATCTCGATGCTGTACCAGCTGGTGCTGCCCAACATCGTCACGCCCGCGGTGCTCGCCAGGGTCGACTCGTCCCCCTACCGGGCCGAGCGACTGTTGCGCGAGGAGAACCCCGAGGCCGTCGACACGCAGTGAACGGCTCGGGGCGTGGCGGGCTTCCACGCTGGACGTCATACCAGGAATTCTCACTTGCACACCCCCCGTGATGCAGTGACCCGAAACGACGGCGCGTTGGGGCCGTCGGCCAGCGGCACGCTCCGGCGCAGCCGATGGAGCCCCCGAAGGAGGGGCTGCCGCTGTCGAGGAGAAGAGTACTTGTATGGCGTTCGGTTTTCCAGTGTCTCGACGTCGGCAAAAAGTCGCTTTTGTGAGGCATGAGCATTCCAGCTCCGAGCAAATATGCCCGACTTAAGCGCTTTAGTTGGTACTAATGGCGATTGTCGGGCTGTACAAATAACAGGACGTGTGTTCTTTTAATGGAGTCAGAGCGTGCGAAGGGGGAGTGATGACAGTGCACGCTGCGCCACTGGCTCCTGCTGGACCCGAGCGGCATCGCGCACACAGCGGCACTCCGCGCGCCGAGCCGGCCGCCGGGACGAGGATGATCCGCGTGCTGGTCGTCGGGGACAGGGCCGAGGTGGCCGATACGTGGGTGCGGGAGCTGCGCAGGCAGGGGTACACCGCGAACAGCGTGGACACCGGCGCCAAGGCCCTGAACACCCATCAGCACGCCGACTTCGTCCTGCTCGACCTCGACCTGCCCGACGTCGACGGCCTGGAGGTCTGCCGGTCGATCAGGAAGCACGGCGACAAGCCGATCATCGCCGTCACCACCCGCGACACCGAACTGGACCGCGTCCTGGCCTTACAGGCCGGCTCGGACGACTGCGTCGTCACCTCGTGCGGCTGGCGGGAGATCCTGGCCCGTATCGAGGCGGTACTGCGCCGGACGCATCCGCGGCCGAAGCCTGCCCAGATCATTTCCGTCGGCCCGCTGCGCATCGACGGAAGAACCCACGAGGTGAGCCTGCGCGGAAATCCGGTGAACGTCACGGCCAAGGAATTCCAGCTGCTGCGCGTGCTGGCCGAGAACGCGGAGGACGTCGTCTCCCGCAAGGAACTGATGTCCCGCGTGTGGGGCACCAGCTGGATGGATTCCAGCCGCACCATCGACACCCATGTGCGCAGCTTACGGGCCAAGCTCGGATCGAATAACTGGGTCATCACCGTACGCGGCGTCGGATACCGCATGGGCCACGGTTAGGAAACGACCCGGCGGAGAACCGCAACGACGCGGGGCGGCCGGGGCCACGGCGAGGGCGGCGGCAGACGGCACGGTTCCGGCCGCCCCCCACCCGCGGTGCGGTGGAGGGCGGCCGGAACCGTCGTCGGTGTGAGGCCGTGCGGTCGGCGTCAGGCGGCCTCGGCCTGCTGGAACAGGCCGCTCAGCCCCACCGGATCCTGCCCGAGGCCGCTCGGCTTCAGCCAGTCGAAGGCCTGGTAGACGGCCGAGCCCAGCCCCATCGCCTCGGCGACCTGCTCGCGCAGCCGGTTCGAGGCGAAGGCGCCGATGACGTTCATCTGGGCGTCCCGGTAGAGACGCGCCACCTCGTGGCCCTCGGTCACCCCGCTGGCCCCGTGGATCTGCACGGCCCGCGCGGTGACCTCGACCGCCATCTCCGTGGCGTAGATCTTCAGCATGGCGATCAGGGTCCGGGCCGAACGGCCCGCCGCGCGCTCCGTCGCCGCCCGCCGGGCCAGCAGGCGAGCGGCGTCGATCTGGGCGCGCGACTCGGCGATCTGCGCCTGGACCCCTTCCATGTGCGCCAGGGGCCGTCCGAACGAGACGCGGTCCCGGGCGTGCCGTACCGAGGCCGCCAGCGCCGATTCGGCGATGGCGACGGCCGCGACGGAGACCAGCAGCCAGCCCCAGGTCATGCCCTCGGAGAGCTCGTCCAGGGGGACGGGCACGACATCGGTCTCCGCGACCTGGACGTCGGTGAGGACCAGGCCGCCCCAGGGCATGCCGCGCAGCCCCATGCGCGGGATCTCGTACCGGTGGACGCCGGGTTGCCGCAGGTCCACGAACGCCAGGCACCAGTCGGGACCGTCGTCGCCGGGCCCCTTCTCCCGCCGGGCCAGGGTGACGGCGAGATCGGCGTCGGGCGCGTTGGTGATCCGGGATTTCTCCCCGTTGACGACGAAGCCGCCGCCGGGCGGCCCTGCGCGGCGCACGGTCGTGCGGTAGGTGCCCGCGTCGCTGCCCGCACTCGTCTCCACCACCGCGAAGGCGGCCAGGAGGCGTCCGGAGAGCAGGCCGTCCAGCAGCCGCGCGTGTGTGTCGTGATCGCCGTAGGTGGAGATCAGGTTGGCGCACAGCAGCGCGGACACGGTGGCCGACCAGTAGGTGCTGGGACAGGCCCGGGCCAGCGCCTCCATAGCCGCCACCTGGGCGGGGCCGTCGGCACCCGTGCCGCCGATCTTCCGCGGGTGGAACAGCCTCAGGTATCCGCTGTCCGCGATCTCCTTCCAGTTCTGTGCCGGTATGCGGGCCGCCGCGTCGGTGTCGGCGGCCCGCCCGGCGATGCCGGGGAAACTCGGTGCGGCGTCGGTGCCGCTTCGCTGGACGTTCATGTCGGTAGCTGCTCCTTCGTGTCGGTAGCCGCTCCTTCGGGCCGGCCGGGACCCGAAGTGCCCGGGCCCCGAGGGGGCCGGGTAAGGGGAGGCCGGGAGCCGGGACCCGCCCGGCGGGCGGGCCGGTCGAAGCGCCGGGCCCGGCCAGGGGCTCAGCCCAGTTCCAGCTCGGACGCCGCGATCACCGGCCGCAGCACCTCGTCGCCGCCGCCCACCGTGGCCAGGAACAGCGCGTCCCGGTGGGCTCGTCCGATCAGGCCGTCGCCACCGGTGAGGAGCCCGGCAGGAGCCAGGCCGGCCGCACCCTCGACCACCGTCCGGGCGGCCCTGGCCGTGAAGAGACGGGCGCTCGCCGCGTCCCGCTGCGAGGGCCGCCCGCCGCCGTCGAACTGCTCGGCGGCCCGGTGGAGCAGTACGGCGGCCAGCTCGCACCGTGTGGCCATGTCCGCCAGGGTGAGGCGCGCGGACTGGCCATGGGACAGCGGTCGGCCGAAGAGGCGGTGCTCCCGGGCGTGGTCCACGGCGTCCCGGGTCAGCGCACGCATCACCCCCAGCCAGGGAGCGCTGCAGAACACCCAGTCCAGCGCGGCGAGCAGGGGTTCCACCTCGGTCGCGGCGCCGCGTGGGGTACCGAGGACGGCGTCGTCCGGGACGTGGCAGTCGTCCAGCGTCAGCCGGCCCCAGGGACAGGTGCGCATCGCCTCGGACCGGGTCTCCGTCACCCGCACTCCGGCCGTGGCGCGGTCCACCACGAACGCGGTACGGCCGCCACCGCCGAGTTCGTCGGCGACGATCAGGAAGTGGTGGGCCTGCGGCGCGCCCGCAACCAGCTCGAGTTCGCCGTTGAGCACCCGGCCGTCCGCCGCGGAGCGGACGGTGACCGCGGGAGCGAGGGCGGCACCCTGCGTCTGGTGCAGGGAGAGGGCGCCCCGCCACTGGCCGGAGGCCATCCGGGGCAGATAACGCTGCTGCTGCCGCGCGGTGCCGAAGACGCGCAGCGGCACGGTGGCGAGGACCGCGTGCACGGCCGTCGCGAGGGCGAGACCCGGATCGCGGGCCCCCTCGCCGAGGCCCTGGAGCAGGGCACACGTCTGGACGGCGGACAGGCCTCCGCCGCCCAGGTGGCGCGGTACGAGAGGACCGGCGAGGCCGGGCCCGGTACGGGCGCCGGCCAGCTCGGCGAAGAGGGCCGGGTCCCACTGACGGGCCCGGTCGCGGTCGGCGGTGGTGGGACGGGCGACACGGTCGGCGAATTCCCGGGCTTTTTCGGCCAGCGACGGCTCCGAGCCGGGTTCTCCAGGAGAATGCGGAAACACCATGGTATCCCTTCTCTGCCCTTGTCCAGGGGTTCCGTGTACGGCCGGACGGAAACACGGAACGAAATGTTCGGGTGGTACCACGTTAGTCATCCGGGAGCTTACCGGGGTGTTCCGTCGGGTGATTTTTCGCGAGCCCCCTCAAGAATTGCCGGAGATTTCCCTTCATAACATTCCGACACAGTGCTTGACGTACCTCTGACATGGGATCCGTTGTTTCCTCACACGGACCCCTTTCAAAATGTTCACCTATCCGCACCGCATCACCTCCGTTCGTGGAGCGGAAAGGAGAGCGCAATGGAAACTGCACAGCACGAGGGCGGTCCCGGGCAGGGAACGCCGCGTCTGTCGGACGCCACGCTCCGGGACTCCGCGCACATGGCGGGTGTCGAGTTCGGCCCCAAAGACGCCGCCGCCATCGCCCGCCTGCTGGTCAGGACCGGTATCGAGCTGGTCGAGGTCGGAATGGTCTCCGGCCCGAACTCGAAGGACGCCGATCTCGTCCTGGCCACCCATGAGGCCGTCGGTCCCGAACGCAGCATGACGCTCGTGGTCGTACGTGACCGCCAGCAGGTCGCCAAGGCGCTCGACGAGGCCGAGCGGCTGGGTGTGCGCCACATCATGTACTCCATCCCCACCTCCGAGCAGCACGCCGGACTCAAGCTGGGCTCGCCCAGCCCCAAGTTCCTTCAGGCACTGGCCCGTTCGGCGATCTCACAGGCCAAGGAGCGCGGCTTCCACGTCACCTTCAGCGGCGAGGACGGCGCCCGCACCCCCAGGGAGCGGCTCGTCCCGTACGTCACCGCCGGCTTCGAGGCCGGGGCCGACCGGTTCCGCCTCGCGGAGACCGTGGCGTACCTCTCGCCCTGGCAGATGGAGCGGGTGATCTCCGACCTCACCGCGATCGACGGCTCCGAGATCGAGATCCACTCGCACAACATGCTGGGCATGGCCGTCGCCAACTCGCTCGCCGCCGTCCGCGCCGGCGCGCAGTGGGTCTCGGTCACCGTCGGCGGCATCGGCGAGCGCGGCGGCAACGCCCCGCTGGCGGAGCTGCTCACCGCCCTGCGCGTCATCCACGGCGACACCCGCTTCGACCTGAGGCACCTCACGGAGCTGTCGCGGATCGCCCTGAAGGGGGCCGGTCTCGGCGACGCCTTCCAGTCCGGGCCGACCACGCCGCACGCCTTCGCCTACGAACTGCCGGGCCAGCTCACCCACCCGGAGGCGTACGAGACGCTGCCCGCCGAACTCGTCGGCAACCAGCGCGAGCTGCGTGTCCGCACCCGCCTGACGCCCAGCCTGGTCACATGGGCGCTGAGCGGATCCGGAATCCCCGTCGACCCCGACGCCCTCACGCCATGGCTGATCGAGCGGCAGAAACGCGACGGCCGTCCGCTGCTCGACCGGGACGCCATCCGCAAGGCCGCCGTCGACTTCCAGGCCGCATGACCCCGTCTTCCACCGGGTCGCCGGCGTCCTCAGCGCCTTCCCCGTCCCACCCACATCACCGATCCCACCCACACCACCCACCTCACCCCCACCGGGAGTCGTCCATGTCCACCGCCGCCCTTGCCGGTTCCTGCCCCGAGTGCGAGACCGACCTGACCGTGCCGCCGATGGTCCACGGCGAGACCCTGTCCTGCCCCGAGTGCATGCTCACCCTCCGTGTCGAGGACGTGCGCGACGGCGTGCTCACCCTCCAGATGGTCGAGGTGCAGCTGCGCGACTGGGGCCAGTGAGCGACAACCCGCGGAGGAGACGATCCATGGGTACCACCATCGCCATCGTCGCGGACCGGATCAGCTGGGAGGAGCGCCGGCTGATCCAGGTCGCGCCCGAGGCCGGTCTGACCGTCGAGTGGGTCAACGACGAATCACTGTGCCTCGGCGACGCGGACCCCGCGTCGCTGTCCGGGTACGACGCCGTCCTCGTCCGGAGCCGCAGTTACACCCGGGGCGGCCTGGTCGCCACGCTGGCCGAGGCGTCCGGCATCCGCACCGTCAACTCCGCCGCGGCCATCCGGGCCTGTGAGAACAAGCTCGAGCTGCGCACCGTCCTGCGCCGGGCCGGCGTCCCGGCCGCGCCCTTCCGGCTCGTGCTGTCCCGCCGGGACTTCGAGCGGGCGCTGGAGGACATGCCGCCGCCCGTGGTGCTCAAGCCCGTCTTCGGCGGCATGGGCAAGCGGGTCACCCTGATCCGGGACGCCGACACGGCCCAGTCCGTCTACGACTACGTCGAGGACCTCGGGCACGGCTTCGAGCAGGCCGCGCTGGTGGAGCCGTACCTGGACGGAGGCGCCTCCGTCCGGTGCTTCGTCGTCGGCCGCGAGCTGGTCGCCACCGCGCGGTTCGCGAGCGCCGGCGGGGACTGGCGCAGCAACGCGGCACTCGGCAATCAGAGCCGGGCCCTGGACCACGACCCCGCCATCACCAAGATCGTCGACGGTGTGGTGGACGCGCTCGGCGCCGGCATCTACGGCATCGACCTGTTCGAGACCCCCGAGGGGCACGTCGTCAACGAGGTCAACCACGCCCCCGCGTTCAAGGCGGTAGCCGAGGCGACCGGGGCGGACATCCCGCGGGCCATCACCCGCCACCTGCAGGAGGCACTCACGTGATCCGGGTAGGAGTCGTCGGCGCCTCCGGGCTGGCCGGCGGCGAACTCATCAGACTGATCACCCAGCATCCCGACCTGGAGCTGACCTTCCTCGGCGGCTCCTCCAACATCGGCAGGCGCCCGGCCCAGCTGCACCCGGGCCTCCGCCTCGACCTGGGCCTGACCGTGCAGCCGGTCACCACGGACATCGCCGACCGGGTCGACGTCGTCCTGCTGGCGACCCCGGCACCGGTCTCGGCGGAACTGGCCGCGCTGCTCGCGGACCGGGTTCCCGTCGTGATCGACCTCAGCGGCGCATTCCGCATCCGCACACCGGAACTGCACGACCGCTGGTACCCCGGGGTGAAGCGGCGCGACGACCTCGTGGACCGCTTCGTGTACGGGGTGCCGGAACTGGTCGGCGACCAGATGGCGGACGCCTCGCTGATCTCGCTGCCGGGCTGCTACGCCACCTCGATCACCCTGGCGCTCGCCCCCCTGACCCTCGGACTGGGTCTGAACCTGAAGACCGTGGTGGTGGACGGCAAGAGCGGCTCCAGCGGCGGCGGCCTGCAGTTGCGCACCGCGGACCTGCACCCGCTGCGCAACGGCGCCATCGCACCGTACGCGCCCGTGGGCCATCGGCACGCCGCGGAGGTCGGCGACTTCCTGGACCGCGGCAAGCCGGGCACCGTCGGGCACCTGTCGATGTCCGCCTACGGCGTCTCGCACGTCCGCGGCCTGCTCACCAGTTCCTACGTCTTCACCGACGAGGACATCGACCAGCGCGAACTCCAGCGCGCGTACCTGCGGTTCTACAAGGAGCACCGGTTCGTGCGGGTCAGGCGGCACACGGAGACCCTGATCCCGGTGCCCGACCCGCAGGCCGTGCTCGGTTCCAACTTCTGCGACGTGACGGTCCTGCGGGACGAGGACGACCGGGCCGGCGGCCGGATCGTCGTCCTGGCCGCCCTGGACAACCTCGTCAAGGGCGCCGCGGGCCAGGCCGTGCAGGCCGTGAACAAGCGCTTCGGCCTGCCCGAGGAGACGGGTCTGGCGATGCAGCCGGTGATGCCGGCATGAGCGGACCCTCCCGTGAGCGGATTCCCACCGTCGTGAAACTGGGCGGCAGCTGCCTCGACGATCTGGCCGAGTCCTGGTGGGACGACCTGGCCCGGCACGGGCGGGAACACCCGCTGGTGCTCGTGCACGGCTGGTCCAGACCCCTCAGAGAGCTGAACCCCCGCTACCGCGACCCCTCGGCGATCCTGCGTGACCGGTACGGCAACCAGAGCAGGTGGACCACTCCCGAGGTCATCGCGGACATCAGGACCGTCAGCGCACGGCTGGGCGAGGAGGTCATCGGCCGGCTGGAGCGGTACGGCATCACCGCGGAGCGGCTCCTCGGCAGCGACGGCCTGGTCCACGCCGGCGAGGGCGAGCGCTGGTGGTGGCGGAACAAGCAGCTGGTCGAACTGGAGAACCTGGTCGGCCCGATCACCGCCGTGGACCCCTCACGGCTGAAGAACCTCCAGCCCGGTCACGCCTGCCTGGTGACCCCGCTGGCCCGCGACGCCGAGGGCCGGGAGGTGAACACCGACGCCGACCGGGCGGCGGCCGCCCTGGCCGCCGCCACCGGTGCCACCGACCTCGTCCTCGTCACCGACGTCGCCCATCTGCTGATCGACGGCGAGCCGGTGTCCCGGATCGGCGCACGGGCCGCGGCCGAGTTCCGCGACAAGGGCGCCACCGGCGGCATGCGCAAGAAGCTGCGCGCGGCCGGCGAGGCCCTCGACGGCGGAGTGGACCGGGTCGTCATCGGCAGCGCACCGGTCACCGACCTGCTCGCCGGCCGTACAGGAACCGTCATCACCCGTACGTGAGGAGTCCCGCGCATGGCGCAACCCCGTGTACTCGTCGTCAACAACGGCACGTTGTCCCTGAAACAGCTCCGCGCACGCTTCGAGAAGCTGGGGTCGCGGACCGACGCGGTGGACGTGGCGTCCGTGCCCGCCACCCTCGGCGGCCGCTACCAGGCCATCGTGTTGAGCGGCACCAAGGTACGGGCCTGTGACACCGCGTTCTACCGGCCACTCGTCGACCTCGTCATGGGGGCCGGCGTCCCGGTCCTCGGCATCTGCGGCGGTATGCAGCTCATGGCCGTGGCGGCGGGCGGCCGGCTGGCGGAGGGCCCGCAGCGGGTCGGCGGCTACGACGCCCAGGTCGACAAGGAAGAGCCGCTGTTCACCTACGTCAAACCCACCGTGACCGTCTTCCACCGCCACACCCTGTACCTGCGGGAGGCCCCCGAGGGCTTCCGGTCCATCGGCCGCTCCGGGCACGCACCCGTGGAGTTCCTGCGCTCCGACGACGGGAGGATCTTCGGCTCCCAGGCGCATCTGGAGTTCCGCAGCGACGGCCTGGAGATCCTGCGCGGCTTCGCCCAGCTCTACCGGTGACCGCCGCCGGCCGCGGACGCGGACCGGCACGCCCCCGTACTCGTCAACGCACCTCACCTACGCACCGAAGGACTTGGCAATGAGCGTTGTGGAAAACCCGCAGGATCCGGCGTTCACCGTGCGCCTGAACGGCAGCGGCGGCAGTCTGAAGGGCTGGGTCGTCGTCGACACGCTCGTCGACGGCCTGGCGATGGGCGGCACCCGTATGACCACCGGGGTCACCGAGGAGGAGGTCGCCGGCCTCGCACGGGACATGACCGAGAAGTTCACGCTCGCCGGGCTGCGCATCGGCGGCGCCAAGGCCGGCATCGTCTCCGACGGCAGCGACCGCGAGGAGACCTTCCGCACCTTCGGCCGTACCGTCAAGCCCCTGCTGCACGGCGGCATCCACCTCGGCATCGACATGGGCGTCACCCCCGCGGACCGGGCCGTCTTCTTCGCCGAGGCCGGTTACGACCCGCGCTACCGGCTGGGCGCCCCGGACATGCCGATCGACTGGCGCACCTACTACGAGCCGCTGATCGACGCCACCGGGCACGGCGTCGGGGTCGCCGCGCTCACCGCCCTGGAGGCGGGCGGCCGTATGGCCGCGGCGCGTGTCGTGGTCCAGGGCTTCGGCGCCGTGGGCCGCTCGGTCGCCCGGTTCCTCGAAGAGCGCGGGCACGTGATCGTGGGTGTCGCCGACGTGCACGGCACCATCAGCGCGGACCGGCTGCCGGTCGCCGACCTGGTCGCCGTCACCGACGAGTTCGGGCAGATCGACCGCTCCCGCCTGCCGCAGCACGTCACCGTGTCCGCCGAGCCGGACGCCTGGCTCGGACTCGACGCCGACGTGCTGGTCCTCGCGGCGCAGAAGCACGCGCTCAACGCCGAGAACGCCCACCGCCTGCGTGCCCGCCTGGTGGTGGAGGGCGCCAACCTCGCCTCGAGTGCCGAGGCCAAGGAGAAGATCCGGGCCGCGGGCACCACCCTGGTACCGGGCGTGATCGCCAACATCGGCGGAGCCGCGTCGGCCGCCCTGGCCGTCACCCGGGTCGTCCCGTTCGATCTCGCGGCCGACGCGCGCAAGGAATGGGTCTTCGGCTGGGTCGCCGACCGGGTGCGCCACAACACCCGGGCCCTGCTGGAGATCGCCGCCTCCCGGGCGGGCGACCCGCTGTCCGAACTGCTCGCGGTCCGGCGCGGGGAGCTGCGATGACGCCCACGACCACGGCCGTCCTGGCCACGGCGTCGGTGGCGGACCGCATGGCCGAGTACCGGCGGCGCGGATGGTGGCGGGACTCGACGTTCCTCGACGACCTGCGCCGTCAGGCCCTGGAGCGGCCGCGCAAGCTGGCCATCGCCGGACGCCGGCTCGGCGAGGCCCGCACCGACACCCTCGACTACGCCGAACTGTCCCGGCTGACCGACCGGTTCGCCGGAGCGCTGCTCGAACTGGGCGTCCGGCGCGGCGACATCGTCGCCGTCCAACTGCCCAACCGGTGGGAGATGGTGCCGCTGATGTTCGCCTGCATGGCGGTCGGCGCGGTCATCTGCCCCATCGCGCCGGTCTGCCAGGAGGAGGAGCTGCGCCACCGCCTCGCGCTCACCGAGGCCAGGGTGTGCGTCACCCTGCCGGAGTGGGAGGGCTACCCGCTGGCCGAGGCCATCAGCGCGCTGCGGGACGAGTTGCCGCTGGAGCACGTGGTGGTCGTCGACGGGCACGCCCCGCAGGGAGCGGTCGACTTCCACGACCACTTCGTCTCCAGGCACTGGGAGAAGCAGCGCACGGGCGACCTGGAAGGCCGCGCGCTGCGGCCCGACGAGCCGTTCGTGGTGCTGTTCACCTCGGGCACGACCGGTTTCTCCAAGGGCGTGGTGCACAGCCAGAACACCGTGCACTCGGGCGTGCGCGGCTACGTGGACACGTTCATGCTCCGCGACGACATGGTGGCCGTGGTCACCACACCGCTGGTGCACTACTCCGGCTTCGGCCAGGGAGTGCTCGCCGGAGTGATGCTCGGCGGGACGATCGTCTTCCAGGACGGCCACGACCACACCGGCCTGCTGGACCTGGTGGAGAGGTACCGCGGCACCCTGCTGTACGGACCGCCGCCCACGCTCTCCGGTGTGGCGGCCGCCCAGCAGACCGATCCGCACGACGTGTCCAGCCTGCGTCACACGGTCACCGGAGCGGCGCCGGTGCTCCAGGAGCTGGTGGACGAGCTGCGGGACACCTTCGGCGCCCGTACGTACTCGGTGTGGGGCATGTCCGAGTTCGGCCCGGTCACCATCAGCCGGCTCGACTACAACCAGGACTGGGCCGCGCACAGCCACGGGCGGCCGATCGACTCCATGGAGATCCGCATCGACCTGTGCCACGACCCCGGCAAGCGGGCCCCGGTGGGCCGGCTGCGGGTGCGCGGGGCCTCACAGGCCCTCGGCTACCACAAGCAGCAGGACGCCTTCGACGCCGAGACGACCGCGGACGGCTGGTTCGACACCGGTGACGTGGCGCGTGAGGACGGCCGCGGCGGCATCCGCATCCTGGGCCGGGCGAGGGACACCATCCTGCGTGACGGGATCGTCGTCCCGATGGCGGAACTGGAGGCGATCATCTCGCGGCACCCGAAGGTGACCGAGGCGGCGCTGGTCGGCCCCACCGGCAAGGTGGACGACCCGATCCTGGCGGTCGCCGTGCCCTGCGGCGGCGCCCGGCCCACGCTCCAGGAGATCCGGGACCACCTGCGGGACCACGGGCAGGACCCCCGGTTCCTCCCCGAGCGGCTGGAGGTCGTCGACGCGCTGCCCAAGACCCTGACGGGCAAGGTCCGCAAGGTGGAGCTGAGACGGCTCTACGCCGCTCGGTGACCGGGCCGGCGGACGTCGCCCCGCCCGTCCGCCGGCCCCGCAGAACGACCCCGTGCCGCCCCGGAGCCTCCCGTCCGTCCGGACCGGGGCCCCTCCGCCCGCCCTTTTCCGTCCGACCGGCCCCACCGCCGATCCGTCTGGAGGAACACCATGCTCGAAGCCCCGCCGGTGACCTTATCGGCGACACTGGCCGCCGACGAGGCGCTGGCCCGCCGGCGCGGTGCCGGAGAACGGGTCCTGTCCCTGGCGAGTGGGGAGATCGGCCTGCCGGTCCTCCCCGCGCTGCGGGAACGGCTCGCCGCGGCGGCGGGCCGCAACGCCTACGGCCCGGTCGCCGGCAGCCCGGCGCTGCGCGCCGCCGCCGCCGGGTACTGGGCGCGGCGGGGTCTGGAGACCGACCCCGGGCTGGTGGTGTGCGGGCCCGGCAGCAAGCCGCTGCTCTTCGCGCTGCTGCTGGCGATCGGCGGCGACGTGGTGGTGCCCGTGCCGAGCTGGGTCAGCTACGCGGCGCAGGCGCGGCTGGCCGGGGCCCGGCCGGTTCCGGTGCCCATCCTGCCGGGCCAGGGCGGTGTGCCCGATCCGGAGGCGCTGCGCGAGGCGGTGGGCCGTGCCCGCGCCGCCGGGCGCGACACGCGCTGTGTGGTGGTCACCCTGCCCGACAACCCGACCGGAACCGTCGCGGCACCCGCCACCGTGCGGCGCCTCGCGGAGGCGGCCCGTGAGCTGGATCTGATCGTCGTCTCCGACGAGATCTACCGCGACCTGGTCTTCGACCCGGCGGACCGGACGCCCTCCCCGGCCGTCTTCGCGCCCGAGCGCACGGTGGTCACCACCGGCCTGGCCAAGAACCTGGCGCTCGGCGGCTGGCGGGCAGGGGTCGCCCGGCTCCCCGAGGGCCCCCTCGGCCGCGGGACACGCGACCGGCTGGTCGCCGTCGCCAGCCAGATCTGGTCGAGCGCCGCCGCCCCGGTGCAGGCCGCCGCGGCCTACGCCTTCGAGGAGCCGCCCGAGGTGGTCGAGCACCTCGCCGCCGGCCGGCGGCTGCACGAGACGGTGGTGCGCGCCGTGGCCGAGCGATTCACCGCCGTCGGCGCCGAGCTGCCGCCCGTACGCGCGACCTGCTACCTGTACCCCGACTTCGAGCCGCTGCGCGAACACCTCGGCCGGGCGCACGGGGTGCACGACAGCGGCGGACTCACCACCCTGCTCGCCGAGCGGTACGGCGTGGGACTGCTGCCGGGCGCCGCCTTCGGCGAGCCCGAGCGGCACCTGCGCGTCCGTGCCGCCACCGGCCGGCTCTACGGCGAGACGGAGGCCGAACGCACCGGCGCCCTGTCCGCCGCGGACCCGCTCCGGCTCCCGTGGATCCGGGAGTCCCTGAACCGCATCGACGAGGTCCTGGGCGCCCTGGCGCGCTGACCGACACCCCTACCCCGACTCCACAGGAGGTCCTTACCAGCCATGTCCACCATCTTCGAATGCGAGTACCAGGGCCGGCGGTACGCGGGTCTGGGCATACCGGTCCCCGGCGAACCCCACACCCTCCACCGGGTGGCCGACGGCCGGCTGGCCGCCGCCCTCTTCGCGGGCGGCGGGCCCGAGGCCCTGAGCGCCGCCGTGGCGCGGGAAACCGAGACGGTCGAGGTGACCCTCGGCGACCCGGAGCTGCGCTTCCTGCCCCCGCTGCTGCCCACCGCCCCCGACGGCGGCCTGATCAACGGCTTCATGGGCACGCACCGCTCCAAGTTCGACCGCGACCCGGAGCCCGACGAGGAGTTCACCGCGCCCAACTACTACATCAAGGGCTTCGGTTCATGGCTGCGCATGCCGGACGAGCCGCTGACCACGCCCTCCGATCCGGTCTGGCTGCTGGAGGAGCCGGAGGTGGCCCTGGTGTACGTCAACGACGACCGGGGCGTCCCGCACTACGCGGGCTACACCTTCGGCAACGACCTCAACGACATCGGTCTGCACCTGAAGAACCCGTGGGCCTGGACCCCGTACGCGAAGCTGTGCGAGACCTCCCTGACGCCCTGGCTGTTCCTGGGACCGCCGCCGCGGACCGCGACCGGCCGGGTCGTCATCGAGCGGAACGGCCGGCCGGCCTGGGAGGGCCCCTTCTCGTGCGGCACCGACTCCCTGTTCCACCGCGTCGAGGACATGACCGGACACCTGTTCTCGTATCCGGCGCTGCGCCGGCCGGGCCTGGTCAACTACCTGCTGCTCGGCGCGGACAAGGCCACCTACCACGACGGGTTCCGGATCGAGGACGGCGACCGGATGGTCATCGACGTGACCAGCCACGGCGTCGTGCTGGCGAATCCGGTCCGATACGGTCAGGCGGAGACGGCCAGGCCGTAGTCCGCGACCGCCGGCCGCTCGGGCCCGCCGGCTCCGGCGGGCCGCTGGGCCCCGCGCACGGCCTCGAGGTAGTCGGAGATGGCGTCCCTGCTGCGGATCAGGCACTCGATCCGCTGGGTCATCCGCTCGCGCTCCCGCTCCAGCG
The DNA here is from genome assembly GCF_046614825.1 of Streptomyces nanhaiensis. Taxonomy (NCBI): domain Bacteria; kingdom Bacillati; phylum Actinomycetota; class Actinomycetes; order Kitasatosporales; family Streptomycetaceae; genus Streptomyces; species Streptomyces nanhaiensis. The sequence continues at coordinate 43,686 of NZ_JBKJFM010000005.1, read as the reverse complement.
TGGTGATCGTCTCCAGGGTCGCCCCGGCGACGTGGATGGCCCGGGGCTGCTTCAGGCACGGCAGGATCTGCTTGATGACCCGGGTCGGCAGCCCGGAGTCGAGCAGCCCCCTGATCTGCAGCACCCGATCCACACTGCGCTCGCAGTACTCCCGGTATCCGTTCGGCGAGCGGTCCGGTACCAGCAGGCCCTGTTCCTCGTAGTAGCGCAGCATCCGGCGCGGCGTCCCCGTCCGCTCGGCCAGTTCACCGATCCGCATGTGACCCACCTCACAGGAAATCGACTTGACCTTCACACAAATGTGAGGGTTGGAGGATAACAGGCATGTCAACGTCCGAAACAGACCTGCTGACCGGCGAACCACCGGCCCCGAAGCAGCAGAAGCTGCCTCTGTCACCGCTGCTGGCCCTGTGCACGGCGGCGTTCATGGGAATCCTCACCGAGGCCCTGCCCGCCGGCGTGCTGCCGGAGATGGCTCGCGATCTCTCCGTGAGCGAGTCCGCGGCGGGGCAGACGCTGACGATCTACGCGATCGCCACGGGCCTCTCGGCCATCCCGATGTCCGTGGCGACGGCCACCTGGCGCCGCAAGAGGCTGCTGCTGCTCGCCGTCACGACCTTCGCCATCGCCAACGTCGTCACCGCCCTCTCCTCCAGCTACGCCCTGACGATGGTCTTCCGCCTCGCCGCCGGTGTGGCCGCGGCCGTCGTGTGGGCCGAACTCGTCGGTTACGCCCGCCGTCTGGCCCCACCGCATCTGCAGGGCCGGGCGATCGCCATCACCATGGCCGGCATCCCGCTCGCGCTCTCCCTGGGCATTCCCCTGGGCACCTTCCTGGGCGAGCTGTTCGGCTGGCGGCTGACCTTCGGCCTGGTGACCGTGGTGTCCGTGCTCCTGCTCGGATGGATCTCCGTGTCGGTTCCCGACTACCCCGGCCAGCAGGCCGGGAAGCGGGCCCCGATCCTGCAGGCGCTCAGGCTGCCCGGTGTGGCGGCGGTGCTGTTCGTGGTCGCCGCCTACGTCCTGGCGCACAACATCCTCTACACCTACATCGCCACGTTCCTCGACGAGTACGACATGACCGCCTCCCGCGACGTCGTCCTGCTGGTCTTCGGGATCGCCTCCATGGTGAGCATCTTCATCACCGGCGCCCTGGTCGACCGCCGGCTGCGGGCCCTGACCATCGGCAGCACCGTTCTGTTCCTGGTGGCCGCCGGCATGCTGGCGGTGCTGGCCGACAACGCGGCCGCGGTCTACCTGGCGATGGTGCTGTGGGGCCTCGGCTGGGGCGGTGTGGCCACACTCCTGCAGACCGCCGTCACCGACGCGGGCGGCGACCGGGGACAGGCCCTGCTGGTCACCACGTGGAACTCCTTCATGGCCGGCGGCGGTGCGGTCGGCGGCATCCTGCTCGACGGCCTCGGCCCCACATCCTTCCCGTGGAGCGTCCTCCTGCTGCTGGTCCCCGTGCTGCTCGTCGTGGTCGGCGCCCGTGCGCACGGCTTCCCCGCCAAGCGCCCGAGCATGGTGACGACGGACTGACACCGCGTCACGGCAACCGGGTACCACCGGTCCGGCACCCCACCCCCGCGTGCCGGACCGGTTCCGTTCCCTCCGGCGGCCGGCCCCGGCCCGGTGGGAGCGGCCGGGTGGGAGCGGGCCGGGGCGGAACGCCTAACCCTCCCGGGCCGCCCCGCCGCCGTCCAGCCCCGCCAGCACCAGCGGCAGCCGGGAGGCGCCGTCCGCCGTGACGCGTACGGGCACGCCCCAGTCCTGCTGGTGGACGTGGCAGGCCGGGTACTCCGTCGCCGGGTCGTCGTCGCAGGATGCGGCCATCGCCGAGACGTGCAGCACGCCCTCGGTGACGCCGTCGGCGAGCACCAGCTCCCGGCTGAGGTCGGTGCCCCGGCCCGCGCCGTCCGCCAGCAGCTCCGGAGGCGTGGAGTCGACCAGCAGCCGGGTGGCGGGGCCGTAGCGCGTGTCCAGCTTCTGGCCGGGCGGGGCCTGGAAGACCACGTCCAGCCGGAGCGTGCCGGGCGCCACCTCGGTCGCCTCGCGCCGGGTGCGGTGGGCGACGGACTCCACGCGCACCGCCTCCTCGGGCAGCCGCAGCCGGGTCAGCCGGTGGCGGGCGGACTCCACGACCACGATGTCGTCCTCCACAAGGACGGCGTCCGACGGCTCGCGCAGGTCCGTGGCGAGCGTGGTGACCTCGCCGACGGCCGGGTCGTAGCGGCGCAGGGCGTGGTTGTAGGTGTCGCAGACCGCCACCGAGCCGTCGGGCAGCGCGGTGACGCCCAGCGGATGCTGGAGCAGGGCCTGGCCGGCCGCTCCGTCGCGGTGGCCGAAGTCGAACAGGCCGGTGCCGACCGCCGTGCGCACGGTGAAGCCCGTACCTCCGCCGTCGCCGTCACCACCGCCGTCACCACTGCCTTCGCCGCCGCCGTCGCGCTCGATCCAGCGCAGTGCCGAGGTCTCGGAGTCGGCCACCCACAGCCGGTCCCCGGCCGCCGCGAGCCCGGAGGGCTGCGCGAACCACGCCTGGTCCGCCGGGCCGTCCACCAGGCCCTCGTTGGTGGTGCCCGCCGCGACCGAGACCGTGCCCGCCGCGGGGTCGTACGCCCAGAGCTGGTGGACGCCCGCCATCGCGATCCACAGCCGGCCCTCCCACCAGGCGACGTCCCACGGCGAGGACAGGTCCACCTCGCGCGCCGGGCCGGAGACGGGCGAGCCCTGCCACCACTGGCGGCCCGTGCCGGCGAGCGTGGTGACCCCGCCGCCGTCCGGGTCCCACGCCCGCAGCGCGTGGTTGACGGTGTCGGCGACGGCCACCCGGCCGTCCGGCAGCAGCGCCAGGCCCTGCGGCTCGTTGAAGCGGGCCTTCTCCTCCGGACCGTCCGCCAGCCCGCGCGTCCCGTCGCCGATCCGCCGCACCACCGTCTCGCCGTCCGGCTCCAGCTCCACCAGCCGGTGCCGGGTGGTGTCGGTGACCAGCAGGTTGCCCGAGGGCAGGACGAGCGCCTTGCCGGGGAAGCGCAGATCGGTCGGCTCCGGCTCCGGCGGCACATACGGGCCGTCGCCGCGCCGCAGGGTGCCCTTGGCCTCGTGCTCGGCCTCCAGCTCCGCCACCAGCTTCTCGATGGCGTGCACATGGCCCTCGCCCGCGTGCTGGGCGACGACGTACCCCTCGGGGTCGATGACGACGAGGGTGGGCCAGGCGCGCACCGCGTACTGCTTCCAGGTCGCCAGCTCGGGGTCGTCCAGGACGGGGTGGTGGACCTCGTAGCGCTCGACGGCGTCGACGACGGCCCGGTGCTCGGCCTCGTGGACGAACTTGGGCGAGTGGACGCCGACGACCACCACGGTGTCCCGGTGCCTCTCCTCCAGCTCGCGCAGCTCGTCGATGACGTGCAGGCAGTTGATGCAGCAGAAGGTCCAGAAATCAACAATTACGCACTTGCCCCGCAGGTCGGCGAGGGTGAGTTCCTTGCCGCCGGTGTTGAGCCAGCCACCCTTGCCCACCAGTTCCGGGGCCCGTACGCGTGCGCGCTTCGTCATCCGTCCATCGTGCCTGATGGCCGGCGGGCCCCCGGACGCCGGGGCGGTCCGCCCCGGCGTCCGGGGGGGGGGAGCAGCGGTGCCCGGGGGGAGCAGCGGTGCCCGGTTTCGCGCGGCGCGCGGAGGGCGGCCGGTCGTCCACCCCGAAGCCGGGGCGTCAGGGCGTCAGGGCCTCGTGCGGCTTCCTGTTCCCTCGGGCACCCGCGCGGAGGGCGTCCAGCGACCAGCGGCCGGGCCCGAGGGCGGCTATCAGCAGGAAGGCCCAGCAGAACAGCGCGGAGGGCTCGCCGCCGTTCTCGATGGGGAACAGGCCCTCGGGCTGGTGGACGACGAAGTACGCGTAGGCCATCGAGCCGGAGCAGACCACGGCCGCGATCCGGGTCCCGAGGCCGGCCGCCACCAGGAGGCCGCCGGCGAGCTGGATGACCGCGGCCCACCAGGAGGGCCACTGGCCGGCGTCCGGGACGCGGCCGCCGTGCGGGCCGCCGAGCACGTCGAAGAGGGTGGCCGCGCCGTGGCAGGCGAAGAGGAAGCCGACGACGACGCGGAAGAGCGCGACGACGTGGTCGCGGCCTCCGTCCAGCAGGGCCAGGGGGGCGGCGGCCGGGACGGTGGTGGTCTGCCTTCGCATGGTGCGCTCCTGGGGTGGGGGGTCCGCGAGCTCTCCGGACATGCGACGAGGTGCGCCCGGACGGTGCCAGACCGGCGGGCATTGGTCTAGACCTAGCGCACCGTAGACCCGTGCCCGCCGGTTGTCCAGACCACTCGCGCGTACGTTCCTCCCTCTGTGCCGCCCCCTGCCACCCCCTACGGGCCCCGCGGGCAGCGGCCGCGCCGGGGCTCCGGTGCGGCCGCTGCCCGCGTGCGCCTCAGGGCGTCGGCCCGGCGGCCTTCGGTGTCCGGCGGGCGAACACGGCCAGCCGCAGCACCAGGAACCGCACCACGGTGACCGTGACGTACGCGGCGGCGAGCACCAGTGCCTCCGCGGCGGGGGTGGGGTCCTCCGCGATCTGCCGGTAGCCCAGGACCGCGGCCCCCGTCAGCAGATAGCCGAACACGAAGAGCAGCCCGGCGCCGACGTGGGCACGGACCGGGCCCGTGGCGGACCCGCGGAAGGTCAGCCGCCGGTTCGCCTCGGTGTTGGCGAGGGTGAGGACCGTCTGCGCCACCAGATTGGCCACCAGCGGCGGCCACCAGGTCCGCAGCAGCCAGTAGAGCAGGGCGTGCCCGACCGTCGAGGCGATCCCGATGGCGATGAAGCAGCTCAGTTCCCAGGTCAGGGCGCCGCGGCCGCCCCGGTCCGCGACGACGGCGTCGGGGTGCTCGGCCACCGGTCCGGGGCGGGGCGGCAGCTCCGCGACCGCCTCCCCCGCGGACTTCATCCGCGCCACGCGCCACAGGCCCCGCAGGTCCTTGACCGCGGTGCCCACCAGGTCGACCCGGGTGTCGAGGTCCTCGACCCAGTCGACCGCCACCTCGTGCACCCGCAGGCCGTTGTGGTCGGCCAGCAGCAGCAGCTCGGTGTCGAAGAAGAAGCCGTCGTCCCGGGTCAGCTCCAGCAGCGGCCGCAGCACCTCGGTCCGGGCCGCCTTGAAGCCGCACTGGCCGTCGCTGAACCGGACGCCGTGGGTGAGGCGTATGAGCGCGTTGTACGAGCGGGAGACGAACTCGCGGCGCAGCCCGCGCAGGGTGCGGGCGCCCGGGGCCAGCCTGCTGCCGATCGCCAGGTCGGAGTGGCCGTTGGCCAGCGGGGCTATGAGGGGCAGCAGACCGTCCAGGCCGGTCGACAGGTCCACGTCCATGTACGCGACGATGTCCGCGTCGCTGGCGCCCCAGACGGTGCGCAGCGCCACCCCCTTCCCCTTGCGGTCGAGGTGGACCACCCCCACGCCCGGCAGCTCGTCGGCCAGTTCGCGGGCCACCTCCAGGGTGCGGTCGGTGCTGGCGTTGTCGGCGACGGTGATGCGCCAGGGGTAGGGCAGCTCGTCGCGGAGCCGTGCGTGCAGGGTGCGCAGGCAGCCGGGCAGGGCCCGCTCCTCGTTGTACACCGGGACGACGATCTCGACGGTGGCGGTGCCCCGGGCGGCGCGGGGGAAGCGGACGGAGCTCTGGAACGGCCCCGGCCGTAAGTCGGCCGACTCGGAGACGGCGGACTGGGAGAGGGCGGACTGGGAGAGGGCGGACTCGGGGACGACGGGCTGGGAGGGGCCGGACTCGGAGGGTGCGGGCCGGGAGGGGGCGGGCCCGGACGCGGTGGCCGGCCGTCCGGCGGCTCCGGCGGCGGTGGTGCCGTGGGAGGTGTTCACCATGACTCCTCGTGTGGGTGCGGTGGACGTGCGGGTCTGCCGCGTCGAAGCCGGAAGGGCGGGGGCCGTTCGGCCCCCGCCCTTCCGTCGCCTCCGCGGAGGAGCGCGGGATCGGCTCCCGGCTCCGTGCCCGCTCTGTCAGGTGGTGCCGGCTCCGGCACGCTCGTGGACGGTGTCCCCGCCCTCCCCGGACCCCTCCGGGGCGCGGCCGTGCCCGGTGCCGTCCGCGGAGGACGCGGAGGACGCGGGGGAGGCGGGGGGCGCGGCGCCGTCCGCGTCCGGCAGGTTCCTCCTGATCCACAGGGGCCCGAGGGCGAGCAGCGCGAGACCGGTGAGCGGGTACGCCGCGGCCACCACCTGCTCCCACGCCGCCAGGGCCATCGGGGCCGGCGGGGACTCCTGGATGCCCACGAGCATGAAGACCCGGACGGTGAAGACGGCCACCAGCGCCGCCGTGGCCGCGGCCAGCGGCAGGGAACGCGTCCGGTGGGCCCGGACGGCCAGCCAGATCAGCAGCGGGATCACGTAGACCCAGTGGTGCTCCCAGCTCACGGGCGAGACCAGCAGGCCGGTGACCGCGATCGCCGAGAACCCCAGGAGGTCGGAGCCGCGGCGGAACGCGAAGAGGGCCACGGCCGTCCCCCACAGCCCGACCACCGCCATGACCAGCAGCCACCAGCTGGTGAACTGCTCGCTGGACAGCGCCCGCGCCATCGCGCCGGCCAGGGACTGGTTGGGGGTGTCGAAGACGCCGCCCGCGCGGGAGGAGTGGAACACCAGGCCGCCCCAGTACCGTGCCGCGTCCCCCGGCAGGACCAGGAAGCCGACGGCCACGGTGACCAGGAAGGCGGCCAGCGCGTTGCGGGCCGCGGCCCAGCGCCGGGTGACGAGGAGGTAGACGATGAAGATCAGCGGGGTGATCTTCAGTCCCGCCGCGATGCCGATGCCGACCCCTCGCAGGCGGTCGGAGCGGCGGCTGAAGTCCAGCAGCACGAGCAGCAGCAGGAACATGTTGATCTGGCCCGCTATGAGCTGGATCCGCACGGGGAGCAGGCAGGCCGCGAGGACGAGGCCGACGACGGTCAGCACCGACCGGGTCCGGTCGTCGCGCACGCCGGCGATGCCCAGCGACAGCCACACCACGGCGCCGAGGGCCACCAGCGAGGCGCTGTTCCAGACCAGCGAGGCGGCGCCCACGGGCAGGAAGGACAGGGGGACGAAGAAGAGCAGTGCGGTCAGGGGCGGGTACAGGTAGGGCATCTCCCCGTACAGGGGGGAGATGATGACGAGGTCGTAGAGGGAGGCGCCTTCGCGGACGGTCTCGCCGCTGGCCAGGTAGACGGTCAGGTCGACCGTCCACCGCCGGCTCCAGTAGTCGTCGCGGGTGTAGATCCAGGACGCGGCCAGGGCCAGCGCCACCGAGACCGCGACGACGGCGGACCAGGTGAGCAGTGTGCGGCGGTCCCTGCGGCGCTCGGGGGACACGGGGGTCGGGGTCATCGTGCCGCCTCTTCGGGTTCCGGGTCCGCCGCGCTCAGGCGGAGACGTCCTGGCCGGCGGCGTCGGCGACGAGCGAGCCCCTGGCCGTGGTGTCACGGCTCTCGAACAGTCGCGGGTGCGCCCGGCGTATGCCGCCCACGACCAGGTCGTAGGGGAAGTCGTCGAACTCGCCGTGCGAGCGGATGAACTCCATGTGCCTGCGCCCCTCCTCGTCGTAGGGGTGGTACATGCTGTCGCCGCGGCCGTCGAACTCCAGCGGCTTGATCTTGTAGAGGCGGCACAGCAGCGCGTTGAACACGGGCGTCACCTTCACCCACTTCCCGTCCAGCAGGAGGGTGGTGAGGCTGTGGAAGGTGAAGACCCGTCCGCCCATCAGCTCCTCCAGCTTCGGGGAGGCCAGATGGTTGCGGACGTCGCCGTAGTAGAGGCGGCTGGGTACGCCGACCGCCCGCATGGCCGCCGCGTACACGATGGACTTGTGGACGCAGAAGCCCATCCCGCGTTCGATGACGGAGCTGGCCTTCAGGCCTTCGCGGGAGAGGTCGGCCCCGTAGACCTCGTAGTGGATGCCGTCGCGCACCTCGTAGTAGAGGGCGCGGGCCCGCTCGATGTCGCTCATACCCCTGCCGCCGTCCGGCAGCACCCGGTGGACGAGGGCCTGTACGGCGTCGCTGTCGTGGTCGAGGAACTCGGTGGCCCGCAGCAGGCGGTCACCGGCGGTCGGTGCGGTCATGGCGGTGTCTCCTCACAGTCCGATCATGGTCGCGATGCGCTGGCGCTGGATCTCGGAGGTGCCGGAGTAGATGGTTCCGGCGACCGCGTTGCGCAGGTCCTTCTCCAGGCCGTACTCGGCCGTGTAGCCGTAGCCGCCGAAGATCTGGACGGCGGCGAGCGCGGTACTGACGTTGCTCTCGCTGGCCACCAGCTTGCTGATGGCGATGTCGACGGTGGCGTTCTTGCCGGAGTGGAGCTTGTGCGCCGTGTCGTAGAGCCACTTGCGGGAGGTCTCGACGGCCATCGTCATCTCGACGATCTTGTTGGCGACCGACTGGTAGGAGCCGATCGGCTGCCCGAACTGGGTGCGCGTGCGGGCGTACTCCACACAGCGCTCCAGCCGGTGCTGCATCTCGCCGAGGTTGATGACGAAGGAGCACAGGATCTCCCACTTCATCACGTGGTCCAGGATCAGGAACCCGGCGCCGGGGGACCCCACGACGTTGGCCGCGGGGACGCGGCAGTCGTCGAGGAACAGCTCGCTCAGCGGGGAGGTGCGCAGCCCCATCTTGGCGATGGGGCGGCCCACCGACAGGCCCGGTGTGCCGCGCTCCACCAGGAACGCGGTGATCGCCGCCGGGCTGCCCTTCCGGCCGGTGCGGGCGTAGACGACGAACACGTCGGCCACCGGGCCGTTGGTCACGAACGCCTTGCCGCCGTTCAGCACGTACTCGTCGCCGTCGCGCACCGCCGTGGTGCGCATCGACATGACGTCCGAGCCGCCCTCCGGCTCGGTGATGGCGTGGGCGCCGATCAGCGAGCCGTCGCAGACGCGCGGCAGGAAGCGCCGCTTCAGTTCCGCCGAGCCGAAGCGCTGGAGCGGGATGCCCGTGCTCACCATGTGCGTCGAGGCGGAGAAGCTCAGGCCGCCGTCCCGGCAGGCGTTCCCCAGCCCCTCCAGCACGTACATCGTGGTGGGCAGGGACTGGTCGAGACCGCCCCACTCGGTGCCGAAGGGCAGCCCCAGCAGGCCCGTCTCCCGCAGCAGTTTCCACGCGCCGGCGGAGAACTCGCCGCCGGCGTCCCGCTCGACGTGCCCCTCGCCGAGCACCGGGCCCAGCCGCTCGGCCGCCGCGCGCAACTCGCGCTGCTCGTCGTTCCACGCTGTCACTCCGCATCTCCTTCGTCGGTTCCGTCGGTTCCGTCGGTTCCACCGGTGCGCCGACTCCCTGGTGCCGGCCGGGCGGCGCCGGCGGGGCGGTGCCTGCGGGGCGGTCCCGCGCTCACGCGGTGGCGGCCGCGCCCGGGGCCGGGGCCGGGGCAGGTTCGGGCGCCGGTCGCGGACTCCGGGCCCGGCGCAGCGCGTTGCGGTCCACCTTTCCGGTGGAGGTCACGGGCAGCGGCTCGTCCGTGATCTCGAAGACCGCGGGGATCGCGGTCCTGGGCAGCGCGGCCGCGCAGTGGACGCGCAGTCCGAGGCTGTTCAGCCCCGAGCCGGGCGTACGGCGCACCACGGCGTGCAGGACGTTGTCCCCGGCGGCGTCCGGCACCGCCAGTACGGCGGCCTCGCCGACCTGGGGGTGGTCCATGACGACCCTCTCCACCTCCGCGAGGTTGGTGCGCACCCCGCGGACCTTCACCTGGTGGTCGCCCCGGCCGGTCAGGAACACCAGCCCCCGCTCGTCGCGGCGCACCAGGTCGCCGGTGCGGAACCAGCCGTCGCGCCACCGCTCCCCGTCCGGCGTCCGGCCGAGGTAGCCGTGCGCCTGGAAGGGGGTCGCCACCATCAGCTCCCCCGAGCCCGCGCCGGTCACCGTCCGGCCGTCGGCGTCCACGATGCGCGCGGCGACGCCGTCGACGGGCCCGCCGATCGGCACCGCGCCGCCCGAGCCGATCTCCTCGGGGGTGATGCGGTGCAGGAAGCTGTCGTTGGTCTCGGTGCAGCCGTAGACGTTCCACAGCCGCGCGGCGGGGAACGTCGCGGCGATCCGCTCCAGCAGGCCGGGCGGGGCGGCGTCCCCGGTGAGCAGTACGTCCCTGGCCTCGGGGAAGACCAGGCCGCGCACGGCCGCCACCTCGGTGACGAGCCGGAAGAACAGCGGCACCGCCTGGAGCACGTGCGGTGCGCGGGAGACGCACAGGTCGGCCAGGCGCACCCCGTCCACCCCGTGGTCGGGGTCGACGAGTTCGGCGCAGCCGCCCGCCGCGAGCGTGGCCCACACGTCCAGCAGGCAGAGGTCGAAGTTGAGCGGGGCGTAGTTGAGCACCCGTGTTCCGGGGCCGATGCCGAAGCGGCCCGCCGCCCAGGACATGAAGCGGTCGGCGCCCGAGGAGTCGAGCACCACCGTCTTGGGCGTGCCGGTCGACCCCGAGGTGGTCAGCAGCAGGCCGGCGCCGGGCGGGAGGTCACCGCCGCCGCCCGGCGCGGCGCCGGACGGGCGCGACACGACGGCGGGAGGGCCTCCCGGGCCGCCCTCGCCCGCGCTCAGGACGTGTGTGCAGCCGGCCCGCGAGCACAGGGAGGCGAGCGCCTGCGGGCCCAGACCGGCGGACGGCAGCAGGACCCGCCGTCCGGCCCGGAAGCAGGCGATGAGGAGCGCGACGGTCTCCGGCGACTTCCGCGCGGGCACGCACACCGGCGCGCCGTCGGCGATCCGCAGCGACACCAGCTCCGCGTGGGCGGCGTCGGCCCACGCGGCCAGCTCCGCGTACCGCAGTACGCGGCCGTGCCAGGACAGGGCCGGGGCGTCCGGCCGGGTCCGCGCCTGTTCGGCGAAGAGTTCCACGAACGATCGGGACGGCATGGGGGTCTTCCCTTCACGTCGGACGGGCGTGGCGGAGCGGCCCGGACGGACCGGCGGGGCGGGCCGTCCGGGCGGGCTCGGCCGGGGGTGCGGGACGCCGGCTCACACACCGGCTCACACACCGGCTCACACCGCGGCGGCCGGCCGGCGGCCCAGGAGCCGGCCGCCCCCGGGCACGGCGGCGTCCAGCCCTGTCAGGTCGAGCAGCTTCCACAGGCACGCCTGGTTGGACGTCACCACCGGTACGCCCAGCTCGTCCTCCAGCGGCTCGACCGCCTCGAAGGAGCGGAACCCGCTGCCCGGTATCAGCACGCCGTCGGCGTCCTTCGGGAACCTCCCGGCGACCTGGCGGCACACCTCGTCGGGGCGCACCTCCCAGCGGCCCCCGCGGTCGAAGAGCTGGTGGCGGCGGACCTCCCGCCACTCCTCGTCGAGCTGGTACTGGAGCAGGTCGGCGGCGCCCCTGCCGGCCGCCTCCAGATAGCCGCGCGCGGCGGCGAAGGTCGGCGCGGTGAACCACGGCGGCACCACGACCAGGGGCCGTTCCACACCGGTGGCGGCGAGGGCGCCCACGATCGCCTGGCCGGCCGTGTACACCTCGGTGCCGCCCGCCAGCTCGCGGGCCGCGGCGGTGAAGCCCTCGTCGAACTCCGGGCCGCCGAAGAAGCTGGCCGAGCCGAAGCACAGGCAGATCGCGGACAGGTCCATCCGGCCGAGCTGGCCCAGCCCCCGCCGGACGTCCGGCGACTCCACCATCTCCTTCCAGGAGGTGCCGGTGTACTCGGCGCCGCCGCTGGTCGGGCTCTCGAAGCGGGCCGCGTGGACGGTGACGCCGTCCGGCGCCATGGCCCACAGCTCGGCCTCGACCACGGGGTCGTTGTGGATGACCAGGACCCCGAGCTGCGCCACCCAGGAGTGCCGTCTCATGACAGCCTCCCTCCCTCGGGGGAGGCGGCGACCGCGCCCTCCTCCTGGGCGGTGTCCCGCCCGGTCCGGGCCGCGGAGGTGCGCGCCAGGCCGAACCACGCCAGCGCGGCGCCGAGGAGGGCGGCCACCGCCGTGGCGAAGAACGCCCGGCCGAAGTCGTCCTGACCGGGATCGATCCCGAGCACCAGGACCAGGACGGCGATGCCGAGCGCACCGCTCATGTACTGGGCGGTCGTCATCATCGCGCCCGCCACGCCCTGGTTGCGGTCCTCCACGTCGGCCGTGCCCGCGATGAACATCACCACGTACGTGACGCCGTGCGCGAAGCCGGTGACCAGCAGCCCGGGCAGCAGGTTCGCCACATAGCCGTCCCCGCCCACCTGGGCCGCGAGCAGCAGCAGGCCGGCGGCGTCGGCGAGGAAGGCCAGGGTGAGGGTCAGCCGCACTCCCAGCGCGTCGACCAGACGCGCCGCCACCGAGTTCGCCACGGTGATGGCCACGGCCATCGGGAGGAACGCCAGTCCCGCGGAGAGCGGGCCGTAGCCGCGCAGCTCCTGCAGCAGCAGCGTCACCACGAAGAACATGTTCCCGACGCTGGCCATGTAGAGCGCGGTCGAGCCGCAGCCCACCAGCAGGGACCGGGTGCGCCGGATCGCCGGGTCCACCAGCGGCCGCTCGCTGGCCCGCTCCCGCACCACGAACACGGCCAGCAGCACGGCCGCCGTCCCCAGCCCGGCGATCGTGCTCCAGTGGGACCAGCCCTGGCCGGACGCCTGGGTGAGCCCGAGGGCCGCGGCGAGGACCGTGCCGGTGCACAGCGCCCCGTTGGGCACGTTGAGGGTGGTGCCGCGGCGGGGCACCGCCGCCGACTTCGGCAGCAGCCGGGGCGCGGCCAGGACGCACAGCACCGCGATGGGCAGGTTGATCAGGAAGACCCAGCGCCAGGAGACGGTGGTCAGCAGACCGCCCGCCATCACGCCGGCCGCCAGGCCGGAGGCGCCGACGGTCCCCCAGACCGACAGCGCGCGGTTGCGCGCCGGACCCGCCTCGAACGAGGTGTTGATCAGTGCGATGACGGCCGGCTGGAGCATGGCCGCGGCGATGCCCTGGGCTCCGCGGGCGATCAGCAGGACGGCCGTGTCGGAGGCCAGTCCGCCGGCCAGCGAGGAGACGCCGAACAGCAGCATCGCGGCGACGTAGAGGTTGCGGGGGCCGAAGCGGTCCGAGGCCCGTCCGCCGACGATGAGGAACCCGGCGAAGAACACCGCGTAACCGCTGACGACCCACTGGACCGAGCTCTCGGTCAGGCCGAACTCCTCGCCGACGCTGGGCAGCGCGATGTAGACGATGGAGTAGTCGAGGGCGAGCAGGAACTGCGCCACGGCGAGGATCGCCAGTGCGGCGCGGGTGGCGCCGCGGGATGCCGCGGCGCCGGTGGTACCCGGTGAAGTCATGTGGATCATCCCTGGTCGGAGCCGAGTGGAAGGGGGGTGGGTGCGGTGGCGGCCGAGAGCGCCGCGCGCAGCTCGCCGACCGAACCGGACACCGACAGCGCGCCGGCGTCCGTCAGTTCGCGGGGGGTGGCGACGCCGAACCCGACGCCGAGTGCCGCCATGCCCGCGCCGCGCGCCATGCGCATGTCGTCCACCGCGTCGCCGACGACGAGGCAGTGTCCGGCGGACACGCCCAGCTCGCCGCAGGCGAGCAGCGCGAGGTCCGGGGCGGGCTTGCCCCTGGGGGTCATGCCGTGGCACGAGAGGGTGTCGAACCAGTCCAGCAGCCCGGCGGCCTCCAGCAGTTCGACCGCGCTGCGCCTGATCTTGCTGGTGACGACGGCCAGCGGCAGGCCGCGCTCGCGCAGTTCGGCGAGCATCCGCGGCACTTCCGGGAAGACCAGGTCGGCCGCGGCCGGGATGACCGTCTCGGTGAACAGGCGCCGGGCGCGCTCCACGGCGTGCGCCACCTCCGCGTGCTCCTCGGGAAGCCCGAGGAGGGTGGCGAACGAGGCCGCCAGGGGGCGGCCGACCGTGGCGCGCAGCCGCTCCCGGTCCACCTCCCGGCCCGTCTCCCGCACCACCGCGTCCAGCACCTTCGTCATGCCGCCCGGGGTGTCCACCAGGGTGCCGTCGACGTCGAAGAGCACCGCGCGGTACGGGCCGCTCACGCGGCACCCACCGGTGCGCCGTACCGGCTCATGGCGACGGCCACCTCGGCCGCGAGCGCGCTGGTGGACAGCAGCACGGAGCGGTTCGCCTCGGCGGTGCGGCCCTGGGTCGCGGCCGAGACCGCGCTCAGGATGCGCGGTGTCATCGCCGGGCCGCTGACGCCCTCGCGCTCGGCCTCGGCCTGCTTCTCCCGGATCAGCGCGTAGATGTGCTCCGAGGGCAGCGCGTCCTGCTCGGCGATCGGGTGGGTGACGAGGAACCCGCCGCGGTTCCCGGCCTCCCAGTGCAGGCGGACGGAGGCCGCGAGCTCCTCCATGTCGTCCGTGCGGCGCGGGTTGGGCCGTCCGCTGGAGACGCAGTAGTAGGCGGGGAAGTCGTCGCAGCGGTAGCCGACCACCGGGACGCCCTGGGTCTCCAGGTACTCCAGCGTCAGCGCCGGGTCCAGCACGGTCTTCGCCCCGGCGCAGACGGTGACGACCCGGTGCCGGGTGAACTCGATCAGGTCCGCCGAGACGTCGAAGCTGTGCTGGGCGCCGAAGTGCACCCCGCCGATGCCGGCGACCGCGAAGACCTCGATGCCCGCCCGGGCGGCGGCCACCAGCGCGGCGGAGACGGTCGTGCCTCCGGGCCCCTTGGAGGCCAGGGCGGGGCCGATGTCCCGGGTGCTGACCTTGGGCAGGTCCGGGGTGGTGGCGAACCGCTCCACCATGGCGTCGGACATGCCGACCACGAACCGCCCGCCGAAGAGGCCGATCCGGGCGGGTACCGCGCCGCCCGCCCGGATGGCCTTGTGCATGTCGAGCGCGGTCTCCAGGTTCATCGGGTACGGCAGGCCGTGGGCCACGCCCGAGGACTCCATCGCGACCACCGGCAGTCCCGACGCCACCGCGTCGGCCACCTCGTCCGATATAGAGAACAGTTCGGTCCGGTCGTGTGCGGACATCGGTCCTTACCTCCTTGCTCCGGCCCGTCGTCGGGCCCTGGGATGGGAAGCGCTGGTGGCTGTTGCGGTGGGTGGCCGGTGCGCCCGGGGAGGGAGCGGGCGCACCGGCCGGCCTCGCGGAGCCCCCGTGCCTGCCGGGGGCGGGTCCGCCGCCGGATCAGTAGTGGGAGTACTCGGCGGCGTCGAAGTTGTGCCGCTCGTCGCCCCGCAGCGGCGGGTTGAAGACGCTGACCAGTTCCAGGTCCCGGTCGGGCGCGGCGATCAGGTAGTGCTTGTCGTGCTCGTCGAGCGCGTAGAGGGTCCCGGGCCCGATCTCGTGGACCGTGCCGTCCTCGGTGACCACCTGGCCGCGGCCGGCGATGCAGTAGCAGGCCTCCAGGTGCCTCCTGTAGTGCAGGGGCGACTTCGAGCCGGCCTTCACGACGGTGTGGGCCACCGTGAAGCCCATCCGGTCCTTCTCGACGAGGAACCGGTAGCTCAGGCCGTTGCCCCAGTCGACGCCCTCGACCTCTTCTTTCCCGCGGACAATCATCCTTCTTCTCCTCTTCATGGTTCCGGACGCGACGGACCGCCGCGCCGAGTCATCCGACGCGCGCACTCCGGACGAAATCCGCAATGGCTTCGACCGAGCTGAACTGATGCGGCGCGATATCGAGGTCGGCGACCGGAATCCCGTACTCGTCACCGACCCAGGTGATGAGGCGCAGCAGACCGAGGCTGTCCACCACTCCGTTCTCCAGCAGATCGAGATCGGAGGAGAGCTGGTCGGCGGGGACATCGGGGAGGAAGTTGCTGATGACGAACCGCTTTATCTCACCTTCTGTGGACACGGTTCTCCTCTCGTGGTTTTCGCGGAGCCGGGCGGGTGCCGTGGCCATGGGCGGCGGTTCACGGCCGGCGCGGGAAGGAAACCCGCCGGTCAGGGAGGTGTGGCGAGCGCCGGCACCAGACGGTGCGGACGCTGGGCCGGGAGCGGGAAGAGGCGTCGCTCCGGGCGGGGAGAGCGGGGGCGAGGGGGATCCGGGGAAGATTTCCGCCGGAATCCCTGACGTTCGGGACCCCGGGGCACAGGTGTGCCGTGAGAAAAGCGTGACACCTCTCCCGGGCGCCCGTCAACAGCTTTCGAAATATTCCCCTGTTCAATTTTCCGGCGATTTTCCGGGCATACGGAAGGAATCCGTGCCGGGAAAGACCCCATGCCGGATCCGCTTTACGGAGTGTTATCCGATCCGCCTCAGCGCTTTCCCTCCAGAATCTCCCGGATTTCCTCCAGGTCGTACTCCGCGCGTCCCGGCCGGCCGTAACGGGTCAGTTTTCCGCGGCTGGCCCACTTGCGCACGGTGGCCCGGGACACCCCGGCCGCGAGCGCGGCCAGCTCCGTGGGCACCGTGCACCGCGGCCTCGCGGGCCGCCCGGACCTCCCGGACGCCACGGGCGTCACGGGCGTCACGGCGCGCTGCCCGAGGACGCGGCGGCGGGCCGCCGTCCCAGCAGGAGCCAGTGCCGGGCCTGCCAGGTGTGCCCGGCCTCGCAGCGCACCTCCGGCCGGCTGCCGGCGGCCGTCGCGCGTACCACCCGTCCGCAGCCGGGCACCGCACACGTCCCCATCTCGCGGTCCCGCGGGGCCGGCTCACGGTCCAGGACCGCGCACAGGGCCGCGTTCAGCTTCGCCGTCTCCCCGGCGAAGTCGGCCCCGGCGGGGTGCCCGAGCAGCCAGTCCAGGTTCGTCTCCAGGAACCCCACCAGTGACGGCACCCGCGCCTCCGGGGGCACCGGCACCGCCCGTTCGGCGGCGACCATCCCCGCCCAGGAGGTGAGGACGGCCAGCACCTCCGACCGCACGGACACGGCCCGGTCGTCCAGGGCGATGCCGCGGTGCCGGTGGGTACGGCGCCGGCCGGCCACGCGCTCCGCCGGCGGGCGGGCGGCGGACGCCTGCGCGGCGATGCTCTCCTCGTACAGGTCCCGCAGGCGCAGCAGGTCACCTCGGACCGTGTCACGGCCGGCCGGTGCCCGGAGCGGAGTGTTCGACATACGCGTGTCCTCACGACGGAACGGTTGGGGGGATGGGGCGCGGCCGTGGGACGCGTCCGCGCCCGGGTGGAACACACGGGAGGAGCTGGGGTGCCGCGGCCGTCAGCCGGGCGAGAGGGCGCCGAGGCCGTGGCGCAGCGCGGCCCGGTGGATCCGTTCCGCGAGCGCCACGTCCAGCCTCGTCTCCGGGGCCGTGCCGCTCAGGAGCTCCACCAGCAGAACGTGGTCGGCGCAGGCGCGGCCGGGGTGTTCGCCCGTGAAGACCTGCCGCAGGTCGGCCTCGACGCCGAGGCGGCCTCCCGCCGGAACGGGAACGCACCCGGCCACGGAGCCGGGGCAGCCGGGCCTGGGCCCGGCCCCGTCCAGCAGGCCGAGGTCGTCGACGTAGACGGCGCTGACGCAGCCCGTCGCCTCTTCCCTCAGACTGCGGCCGGTGGCGTTGACCAGCACGGACCCCGGGGCCAGATGTCCCAGGCACGGCTCGTTCACCACCGGTTCGGTGACGACGACCAGGCTGGCGCCGAACGTGGCCTCCTCCGGGCTCGCCGCGACGGTCAGCCCGATGCCCGTCGCCTCCAGGACGCCGGCGGTCCCGCTGTCGACCGGCGAGGCGTGCGGGCCTCCCGGCGAGTGGACGGCGACATGGCTGACGTCCGGTACGCTGCGCGCGATCACCAGCAGCTGTATGCGCCCGGCGGCGCCCGAGCCGATCAGCGAGGCGGTCACCACCCCGGGGTCCAGGAGCTGGTTCGCCGCCAGCGCGGTCAGGGCCGCGGCCCGGCAGGCGTACAGGCCCGACGCCGGCAGCGCGCACAGGTCGCCGCCGCCGGGATCCCGTAACACCGCCGTGTCACCGCGCAGTTCCAGTAATCGCCCGCCGGGTCCGGCGTGCCGCCCGGGACCGCCGTGCGGATGCGCCAGCAACTCCTCGGCGGCCGTCTGCGCGGAGTCGAACTCGGAGACGAGGGCGCACAGGTCCTCCGTGTCCAACCTGAGAAAGCGGCTGTCCATCAGTCGTGGCCTCCTCGCGTCCGGAGATCGTGCACACGACAATGAGGAGCAGGGCTCCCGATGCTCTGTCGATCCGCTCCCGGTGCGCTGAGTGCCCGCCGGGAGCGAGGGGATGGCGATTCGATGGAATCCTGCGCTCCACTCTTCTCACCGAACCGCACCACCACCACCGACCGGCACCATGGAGGGAAAAACATGTCCGCCAGACGCCGTTTCACCGCCACGCTCCTCGTCGCGCTCGCGGCCGTCCTCGGGCCGACCGCAGCGGGAATGGCGTCCCAGGCAGGTACGCAGGCAGGTACGCAGACGTCGGCGGCCGGGGTGTCGGCGTACGGCTGCCCCTCGGACGCCCTGGGGAACCCGCTCCCGGGCGGCTGCACGGATGACACCCACTGGTGATCCCCGGGCCGGTGCGGGCACGCGCCGCGCGTGCCCGCACCGGCCAGGCTCACACGGAGGCGGGTCCGCCGACCTCCGCGCCCGAGCCGAGCAGCTCCCCCGCCGGCAGGTCGGGGTGGGCGGCCCGCAGCTCCGCCAGCAGCTTCGCGGACTCGCGCGAGTCGACCGACGACAGCAGCCGTACGGCGCGCTCCAGGTCGTCCTGGGCGGAGGCCTGTCCGGCACGGACCTCCGACAGCAGGACGAGGGCCTTCGCCTGCCACAGCACCGAGCCCAGCTTCCCGAAGATCTCGTGGGCCGCCCGCAGGTGGCCGGCGGCGCTCGCCTCGCCTCCCCGCGCCAGCGCGATCTCGCCGAGCGCGTACAGCGCCTTCGCCTCGATGAGCTGCTCCCCCACCCGGCGGGCCAGCCCCAGGGCGTGCGCGAGGGTGGTCTCGGCGGTGTCCAGCCGGCCCTCGCGGTGCCGCAGCAGCCCCAGGCCGTAGACCACGTGCACCTCCCCGATGCGGTCACCGGTGTCGCGGACCATGCGCAGCACCCGGTGCAGCGCCTGGCGGGCGAGATCGATCCGGCCGGTGGCCATGTAGACCTCGGCGAAGCGGTGCACGACCTGCACCTCCATCCTCGGGCACGACACCTCCCGGCAGATGGCCAGCGCCTCGTCCAGCAGCTCGCCCGCGGTCTGCGGATCCCCCTCGCCCAGGTGGAACTTGGCCAGGCTGCGCAGGATGTGCGCCTCCCCCACGCGGTCGCCCACGGCGCGCATCGTCCGCAGCGACTCGTCGTACCTGTCGAGCATCCTGGGGATGTCGCCGTACAGGCCGTCGACGTGCGCGGCGTTGCGCAGCACCAGGGCGCAGCCGTGCGCGTCGCCCTCCGCCCGGAAGGCGGCGAGCGCGGCCTCGAAGCAGTACCGCGCCTCGGCCATCTGGGTCTGGAACATGTGCAGCGTCCCCAGCGAGTACAGCATCGCCGCCGTGCCCGTGCGGTTGCCGGCCCGCTCGGCGGCCTCCCTGGCGACCGTGGCGCACTCGCGCCAGTCGTCGAAGTAGCCCTTCGCCTCGAACAGGGTGACCGCGGTCAGCGCCAGGTCCCAGCACAGCTCGTCCAGCCCGGCCTGCGCCGCCTGCCGCACGGCGGCCGTCAGGGCGCGCCGCTCGGCCTCCCACCAGCACGCCGGCTCGCCCATGCCGTCCGGGTCCCAGCCCTCCGCCGGGCGCCAGCGCGGAGCGCTGCCGTGCAGGATCGTGTAGTCCCCGCCGTACTCGCTGCGGTGCGCCTCCTCCGCCAGGGCCAGCCAGCCGCCCAGCAGGCGGGACAGGGCCGCCGCGCGCTCGTGCCCGTCCTCCTCCGCCGACAGCCGCTCCCCGGCGTAGATCCGGATGAGGTCGTGGAAGCGGTAGCGGGGCGAGCGGGATCCCGGGTACACCACGACGTCCAGGAGCTGTGCGTCCACCAGCGTGTCCAGGAGCTCCCTGCCCTCGGCCGGCGAGACGTCCAGCAGCGCCGCCGCGTTCCAGTCCGGGAAGTCGAGGACCCTGACCATCGACAGACGCCGGAACAGCCGGGCCGCCGACTCGCCGAGCCCGCGGTAGGCCAGCTCCATGTTGGACCTCAGCTCCAGCCCGTGGTGGGCCAGTTCGTCCAGCCTGCGCGCCTCGTCGCGCAGCCGCCGCACCAGGCCCTCCATCTGCCAGTGGGGCCGCGAGGCCAGCCGCGCCCCGGCGATCCGCAGCGCCAGCGGCAGACCGCCGCAGGACGTCACCAGCTCCACGGCCGCCTCGCGCTCGGCCTCCACCCGGTCCTTGCCGACGATCCTGGCGAGGAGCTCGATGGACTTGTCGGTGTCGAAGACGTCGATGTCGAGCCGGTGGGCGCCGGTCAGGCCCCCCAGGCGCTTGCGGCTGGTGACGATCACCGCGCACGTGGGACTGCCGGGCAGCAGGGGCCGCACCTGCTCCTCCGAGGTGGCGTCGTCGAGCACCAGCAGCAGCCGTCTGCCCGACAGCTTGCTGCGGAAGAGCTCGACGCGCTCGTCCGTGTCCTCGGGCACCGCGGTGCCCGGAACGCCCAGCGCGCGCAGGAAGCGGGCCAGGAGGCGGGCGGTGCGGTCCTCGCCACCGGGGGTGCGCATGTCCGCGTAGAGCTGCCCGTCGGGGAAACGGGCGCTCAGTTCGTGTGCGGCGCGCACCGCGAGGCTGGACTTCCCCACCCCGCCCTTGCCGGAGATCGCGACGATCGGCACGCTCCAGCGCGCCCCTCCCTCCTCCCCGCCCTCCGTCAGCAGCCGCTTGATCTCCTCCAGGAGGTCCTCGCGCCCGGTGAAGTCGGCGACGCTGGGCGGAAGCTGCTGGGGGACGAGCGCGTTCCCTCCCGCGCGCGGCGCGGTGGAGCGCTGCTCATGTGCGCCGGGACCGGAGGAACGGGGCGGGGGCGGGCGGAGGTCCGCGGGCAGGTCGAGCGACGGATCGCGGTTCAGGATCGCCCGGGTCAGCTCCTGGAGCTCCTGACTGGGCTCGACGCCTATCTCCTCCACCATCACGGCGCGTGCCAGGCGCCCCGCCTCCAGCGCCTCGGCCTGGCGGCCCGCCCGGTACAGCGCCAGCATCAGGAAGCAGTGGAGCCGTTCACGTAAAGGGTGCTCCGCCACCAATGCGCGTAATTCATGACAGATCTCCTCGTGTCTGCCCAACGCGAGGTCGAGGCGCACGAGTTCCTCGACGGCGGCCAGCCGCCGGTCCTCCAGGACGGTGGCCTCGCGCCGCACCATCCCGCTGGGGACGCCGGCGAGCGCGGCCCCCCGCCAGAGGGCCAGGGCCTCGCGCAGCACCGCGGCCGCCCGCTCCTCGCATCCCTCGTCCGCGCGCGACCGGGCCTCGGCCACCAGGGCGGAGAAGCGCAGGACGTCGAGCTCCTCGGAGCCGATCACCAGCATGTACCCCGGCTGGCGCGTGGCGATGGCGTCGGGGTGTCCGGCGTCGCCGAGGATCCTGCGCAGCGCGGAGATGCAGGTCTGGATCTGCCCGCGTGCCGTGGAGGGGGGAGCGGTGTCCCAGACGGCGTCGATGAGCTGCTCGACGGGGACGACCCGGTTGGCGTTGAGGCCCAGAACGGCCAGTACGGCCCGCTGCCTGGGGCCTCCGAGGTCGACCGACCGACCGTCCACCACAAGATCGACCGGGCCGAGGAGCCTCAGACCCATTCAGCACCCCCCGTGCATGGCGAATCCGTGGCCGAGACCACCTTGACGGGCTTTGACGGTGCCCCATCTTCCGGCCCCTGTCAACGACGCCTCCGGGTGCCGGACGGGGCCCTTCCCGCCCGTCAGCGCCCTCGCCGGTCGTACCCCGGCCCGGAGGGGCGCGGCCCGGGGTGAACGCGCTCCGGGGTGAGCGCGATCCGGGCCGCGACCGGCAGGTGGTCGCTGCCGGTCGCGGGGAGGGTCCACAGGCGGGTGACGGCGGCGCCGCGGGCCATGACGTGGTCGATCCGGGCGACGGGGAAGGCCGTGGGCCAGCTGAAGGAGAAGCCGTCAGCCGCCTCCCGGCCGGTGGAGTCCACGCCGTTCAGGACGGGGGCGAGCCCGCGGTCGTCCAGGGTGGCGTTGAAGTCGCCCAGCACGATCACGCGGGGCAGTTCCTCCGTCCGCAGAGCCTCCCCCAGCAGAGCGGCGCTCTCGTCCCGCCGCCTCGTGTCGAAGCCGTTCGCGCGGATGCGCACCGAGGGCAGATGGGCCACGTGCACGGCGACGTCGCCGTGCGGGGTGCGCACGGCGGTGCGCAGCCCGCGGTTCCAGTCGGGGCCGAGGTCCGCGGGGCGGATGTCCAGCGGACGGGTGCCGGTCAGCGGGTGCCTGGACCACAGGCCGACGGTCCCCGCCACCGCGTGGTGGGGGTACTCCCGCGCCAGCGCCTCGCCGTAGGCGGGCAGGGCGGCGGGGGTCAGCTCCTGCAGCGCGACGACGTCGGGACCGGCGGCGGCCAGGGCCCGCGCGGTGGCGGCCGGGTCGCGGTTCTCGTCGCTCGCGTTGTGCTGGACGGCCGTGAGGAGGCCGGCACCGGCGGTGGCGCCGGCCGCGTCCCCGCCCCGGGGCGCCAGGGCGCCGTGGAAGAGGGCGAGCCAGACCGCCGACGGCAGCGCCAGCGCCGCCAGGGCGAGGGCCGAGCGGCGTACCAGCGCTGCGGCCAGCAGCACGGGGACGGCCAGGCCGAGCCACGGCAGGAAGGCCTCCAGCAGGCTGCCCAGACCGAGTACGGCGCCCGGCACCAGGGGGTGGAACGCCGTCGCCCCGGCCGTGAGCACGGCGAGCGCGGCGGGGACGCGGCCCCTGCTCCATGCGGTGCGGCCCGTGGCGTCCGCGCCCCGCCACCGCCGTGCCCCCGCCGTCCGTGCCACGCGCGCCCCCTCCCGGCCCTCCGGGCCCCACGGCCTCCCGGGAGCATGGCACGCCGCGGCTGCGCGGCCGGGCGGCGGGGTGGGGGTGGGGAGCCGGGGTCGGGATCGGGCAGTGGCTCGGGCGGGGCACGGCTCACAGGTTCTTGGGATCGAACGGGTCGTGCTCGGTGATCAGCTTGTCCAGCCGGGCCTTGTCCACGCGGGTGGTCACCTCCTGCATCTCCTGCCGGTCCCGCACGCACTTGGCCAGCGTGAAGGTGGAGGAGATCAGGAAGAGGACGCCGATCGCCAGGAAGCCGCGCTCCCACGGCCCCATCGGCATGTAGGCGACGCCGAGGCCCACGGCGAGCAGCGAGAGCGCGAAGGAGGCGACGGCCTGCACGAAGAACGCGGCCGTGGTGGGCCGCTGCACTGGTGTGGTCATGGCCACCACGGTGGCGCGGCCCGGCGGAGTCCGCATGAGTACGGCTACTCAGCATCTCCTGGAACGCGCGGGACGGGGGCGGGGCGGGGACGGGGGCGGGACGGCGGGTGGAGTGGACGGCGGGGGCGGGCGCCCGGGCCGGGGGCGCTCAGCGCAGCACCCGGTCCCGCAGGACGGGGAAGTCCTCGCGGACCTCGGCGACGTACGCCGGGTCCAGCTCGGCGGTGACCACCCGCTCCTCGGCGTCCGGCGCCTCGGCCAGCGTCTCGCCCCAGGGGTCGATGATCGCGCTGCGGCCCGCCTGGGGGACGCCCGCGTGGGTGCCGGCGGTGCCGCAGGCCAGTACGTACGCCTGGTTCTCCACGGCGCGGGCGCGGGCCAGCAGGGACCAGTGGGAGGCGCGGCGGGCGGGCCAGCCCGCCGGGACCACCAGTGCGCGGGCGTCCGCGTCGGTCAGCGCGCGGAACAGCTCGGGGAAGCGCAGGTCGTAGCAGGTGGCCAGGCCCAGGGTGATGCCGGGCAGGGCCACGGTGACCGGCTCGGCGCCGGCGGACATCAAAGTCGCCTCGCCGCGGTCGAAGCCGAAGCGGTGGATCTTGCGGTACACGGCGGCCCGCTCCCCGTCGGGGGAGAAGACCAGGGAGGTGTTGTAGAGGGCCGTGCCGCCGGCGTGCTCGGCCCGTTCCACGACGGACCCGGCGTGCAGCCAGACGCGCGCCTCGCGGGCCGCCTCGGACATGGCGCGCGCGGTGGGTCCGTCCAGCGGCTCGGCGCCGGACTCGAAGGAGTCGAAGGCGAAGGCCCCGACCGTCCACAGCTCGGGCAGGACGACCAGGTCCGAGCCCGCCTGCCCGCGTACGAGCGAGGCGGCCCGCACGCGGCGCGCTTCGACCGTTTCGTCCGGGTCCACACCGATCTGGATGAGGGAGGCGCGCACCGTACCACCGTCCATGGGTTCGAGGGGGCCAAACGCCGGTCGAAAGCCGGTCGAAAGCAGCCTACGATCGTCACCCGAAAGGCCTGTCAGGCTGCCCGCCCGCAGCGTAACTTGAGAGCACCCAGTCCGCGAACCCACACCATCCACACGTATTCAGCACGTATCCGAGGGGTCCTGTTGACCGACCACCCTAGCCTTCAGCCCTACGCCGACGCCTGGGCCCACTCCATCGAGGCGATATCCGAGCTGGTCTCCCCGCTGGTCGAGGGCGAGTGGAACCGCGCGACCGAGTGCCCCGGATGGTCGGTCCGCGACATCGTCTCCCACGTCATCGGGTCGGAGTGCGAGATGCTGGGCGACCCCCGTCCCATCCACTCCCTGCCGCGGGACCTGTTCCATGTGAAGGACGAGGTCAGCCGCCGCGTCGAGGTCCAGGTGGACGTGCGGCGCTGCCACACCGCGCCGGAGATGACCAGCGAGCTGGAGTACACGATCATCCGCAGGTCGCGCCAGTTGCGGAACGAGAAGCGCGACCCGTCGACGATGGTGATGACCCCGCTCGGCCGGGAGATGACGCTGGAACGGGCGCTGCGGCTGCGGGCGTTCGACGTGTGGGTGCACGAGCAGGATCTGCGCCGCGCGCTGGGCAGGCCGGGCAACCTGGACTCCCCCGGCGCGCACGTCGCGCGGGACGTGCTGCTGGAGGGGCTGCCCAAGGTGGTCGCCAAGGACGCCGGGGCGCCTCCGAACTCGGCGGTCGTCCTAGATGTGAGCGGGCCGCTGGAGTTCATGCGGACCGTGCGCGTGGACGCCGAGGGCCGGGGCACGGTGGACGGCAGCGTCTCGCTGGGGCCGGCGGTCACGCTGGCGACGGACTGGGAGACGTACCTGCGGCTGGCCTGCGGGCGGGTGCGGCCCGCGGCGGTGCGCGGGAACCTCAAGATCGAGGGCGACCAGGCCCTCGCGGACGCGATCCTCGCGCACTTCGCCGTCACGCCCTGAGCGTCCGGGGCGCGGGCCCGGAGTCCCGCGCCCCGCGGTCCCGGACCGGCACGCCCCCACACCGGCGCGCACTCACACCGGCACGTGCACCGCCTCGACGCGGCTGGCCACCACCCGCTCGCGCTCGCGGCGGTGCGCCCGGCCCCGCAGCCGGAGGATCTGGGCGGTGCCCAGCGCCTGGAGGACGAAGAGGGAGGCGAACGCGATCCGGTAGTCGTCGCCGGTCGCGTCCAGCAGGACGCCCACCGCCAGCAGGGCGGTCATGGAGGCCGTGAAGCCGCCGATGTTGACGATGCCCGAGGCCGTGCCCTGCCGCTCGGGCGGATTGGCGGGGCGGGCGAAGTCGAAGCCGATCATCGAGCCCGGACCGCAGGAGCCGAGCACCACGCACATCAGGACCAGCGCCCACAGCGGGGCCCGCCCGGGCCAGCACAGCACCATCGCCCAGACGGCGGCCGTGGCCAGCACCGTGCCGAGCGCGATCGGCGCCCGTGCGCTGTGGTGCCGGGCGATGACCTGGCCGTAGACCAGGCCGATGGCCATGTTGGAGAGCACCACCACGGTCAGCAGGGTGCCGGCCTCGGCGCGGGTGCGGCCCTGCGCCTCGACGAGGAACGGCATCCCCCACAGCAGCAGGAAGACCATGCCGGGGAACTGGGTGGTGAAGTGCACCCACATGCCCAGCCGGGTGCCCGGCTCGCGCCACGCCTCGGCGAGCTGGCGGCGTACGTAGCCGCGCTCGCGCACCGGTTCCGGCCCGGGCGCGGCGGCAGCGGGTACGGGGGCAGCGGATACGGGGGCGGGTACGGATGCGGGGGCAGGGGCCTCGGGCCGGTCCTTGAGGAAGACCAGGACGAGCACCAGGACCAGCACGCCCAGCGCGGCGCTGCCCGCGAAGGTCGGCGTCCAGCCGAAGGCGGCCAGCAGGCGTGCCAGGACCAGTGTGGTCAGCAGGTTGCCCGCCATCCCGAACAACGCCGCGACCTGGGCGATCAGCGGACCGCGGCGGGGCGGGAACCAGTTGGAGCCCAGCCGCAGCACACTGATGAACGTCATGGCGTCGCCGCAGCCCAGCAGCGCGCGGGCGGCCAGCGCCATGACGTAGGAACCGGAGAGCGCGAAGGCGAACTGGCCGGTGGTGAACAGCACTATGCCCAGGGTCAGGACCTTCTTGGTGCCCCAGCGGTCCACCAGCAGGCCGACGGGTATCTGCATCCCGGCGTAGACCAGGAGCTGGAGGATGGAGAAGGTCGACAGGGCCGAGGCGTTGACCTGGAAGCGGTCGGCGGCGTCGATGCCCGCGACGCCCAGGCTGGTGCGGTAGGTGATGGCGGTGAAGTAGACGGCGACGCCCAGTCCCCACACGAAGGCGGCCCGCGGGCCGCCGAGCCGCGTTCCGGAAGCCGGGGTTCCGGGCAGGTTCCCGCCGCTCACCGGACCTCACCGCGCAGCAGGTGCCGCACGGAGCCGACGTGGCCGCGCACCGCCTCGGCGGCGGCCTCCGCGTCCCCCGTGGACAGCGCGCGCAGGATCTCGGTGTGCTCGGTGATGTTCTTGGCGATCCGGTCGGGGTGGGAGTGCATCACGGCGACGCCCATGCGGAGCTGGCGGTCGCGGAGCTGGTCGTACAGGCGCTCCAGGATCTGGTTGCCGGCCGCCCTGACCACGGTGGCGTGGAAGCAGCGGTCGGTGGCGGCCACCGCCGCCAGGTCGCCGGTCTCGGCCTGGCGCCGCTGCTGCTCCAGGAGGTCGCCGAGCCGGTCCAGCAGGTCGCGCGGCGCGGGCGTGACCTTGCGCACGGCGTGCTCCTCGACCAGCAGCCTGGTCTCGACGACGTCGCCGATCTCCTGGACGGAGACGGGCAGGACGAGCGCGCCCTTCTTGGGGTAGAGCCTGATCAGGCCCTCGGCCTCCAGGCGCAGCAGCGCCTCCCGCACGGGGGTGCGGGAGACCCCGACCGCCCCGGCCAGCTCGCCCTCGGTGAGCAGGGCGCCGCCCTCGTAGCGGCGCTCCAGTACGGCCTGCTTGACGTGGGCGTAGACGCGTTCGGCGGCGGGGGGCGTCGGGGGAGCGGAGGACCGGGAGGGCATGGACACACCATAGATACAACAGGTATGCGTGCCCATCCCCGTCCGCCATGCGGGACGGGGCGGAAGGGAACGGGGCGCAGGCGGCCGGGACGGGAACGGACGGCGCCGGACAGGGCCGGACAGGGCCGGACGCACGGCGGGCGGGCCCCGCCGCACGGTGCGTGCGGCGGGGCCCGCCGTGGTACGCCGGGCCCCTCGGGTCCGTCGGGCCCGGGTGGTCAGGCGCAGGCGATCAGGCGCAGGCGATCAGGCCCAGGTGATCAGGCGCTTGGGGTGCTCCAGGACGGCCGCGGTGTCGGCCAGCACCCTGGAGCCCAGCTCACCGTCGACCAGGCGGTGGTCGAAGGAGAGCCCCAGGGTGGTGACCTGGCGCGGCTTGACCTTGCCCTTGTGGACCCACGGCTGGAGCTTGACGGCTCCGAAGGCCAGGATCGCCGACTCCCCGGGGTTGAGGATCGGGGTGCCGGTGTCGACGCCGAAGACGCCGACGTTGGTGATCGTGGCCGTACCGCCCTGCATGTCCGCCGGAGGGGTCTTCCCCTCCTTGGCGGTGGCCACCAGCTCGCCCAGCGCCCGCGCCAGCTCCGGCAGGGTCTTGGCGTGCGCGTCCTTGATGTTCGGCACGATCAGACCGCGCGGGGTGGCCGCGGCGATGCCCAGGTTCACGTAGTCCTTGTGGACGATCTCCTGGCTGGCCTCGTCCCAGGCTGCGTTGATCTCCGGGTTGCGGCGGATGGCGACCAGGAAGGCCCTGGCCACCAGCAGCAGCGGGTTGACCCGCAGGCCGGCCATGTCCGGGTCCTGCTTGAGCTCCTGCACCAGCTTCATCGTGCGGGTCACGTCGACGGTGATGAACTCCGTGACGTGCGGCGCGGTGAAGGCGCTGGAGGACACCGCCTGGGCGGTCGCCCTGCGCACACCCTTGATCGGCACCCGGCGCTCGCGCTCGCCGGTGCTCCACACCGGCGGGGCCGCCACCTCGGTCCGGGCCGGGGCCGCCTGGGGGGCGGCGGACGCGGCGGGCGCGGCGGCGGCCTCCTTCGAGGGCGCGGGGGCCGCGGCGGCGTGGACGTCCTCGCGGGTGATGGTCCCGTTCGGGCCGGTCGGCACGATCGCGGCCAGGTCCACGCCCAGGTCCTTGGCGAGCTTGCGCACCGGCGGCTTGGCCAGCGGGCGCTGCGGGGAGCGCTCGACCTCCGGGACGGCGGGCGCCGCCGCCGGGGGCGTGGTGGTGGCGTCCATCTCGGCCTGGACGGCGGCCTGCGCGTCCCGCACGTGGTTCTGCTGCTTGCGCGGGCGCCGCTTGGTCGAGGCGGTGCCGACGCCGTAGCCCACCAGCACCGGCTGGCGCTTGGCGCCCTCCTCCGCCTCCGGTTCGGCCGGGGCGGCCGGCTCGGCCGGGGCGGGCGCCGCCTCGGCGGGTGCGGCGGATCCGACGGGCCCGGCCGACGGGTCGGTGTCCACCGTGATGATCGGGGTGCCCACGTCCACGGTGACGCCCTCTTCGAAGCGCAGCTCGTGCACCACGCCGTTGTACGGGATGGGCAGCTCGACGGCCGCCTTGGCCGTCTCCACCTCGCACACCACCTGGCCGTCGGTCACCGTGTCACCGGGCCCGACGTACCACTTGAGGATCTCGGCCTCGGTCAGGCCCTCGCCCACGTCCGGCATCCTGAACTCTCGGATGCGCTGGGCAGCGGCCCCGGCGGCAGCCGTATCAGTCATCGTCACGACTCTCCTCAGCCCCTACTCTCAGTACGCCAGCGCGCGGTCGACGGCATCGAGCACCCGGTCCAGGTTCGGCAGGTACTCGTCCTCCAGCCTGGCCGGCGGATACGGCGCGTGGAACCCGCCCACCCGCAGCACCGGCGCCTCCAGGTGGTAGAAGCACCGCTCGGTGATCCGGGCGGCGATCTCCGAGCCCGTGCCCAGGAAGACCGGCGCCTCGTGGACGACCACCAGGCGGCGGGTCTTCTCCACCGACGCCTGGATCGCGTCGAAGTCGACCGGGGACATCGACCGCAGGTCCAGCACCTCCAGCGACCTGCCCTCCTCCTCGGCCGCCGCGGCGGCCTCCAGGCAGGTCTTCACCATCGGCCCGTAGGCCGCCAGCGTCAGGTCGGCGCCCTCGCGGGCGACGACCGCCCTGTGCAGCGGGCCGGGGATGGCCTCGGTGTCGACCTCGCCCTTGTCCCAGTAGCGGCGCTTGGGCTCGAAGAAGATCACCGGGTCGTCGCAGGCGATCGCCTGCTGCATCATCCAGTACGCGTCCGAGGCGTTGGACGGCGAGACGCACTTCAGGCCCGCCACGTGCGCGAACAGCGCCTCGGGCGACTCGCTGTGGTGCTCCACCGCGCCGATGCCGCCGCCGTAGGGGATGCGGACGACGACCGGCAGCTTGACCTTGCCCAGCGCACGGGCGTGCATCTTCGCCAGCTGGGTGACGATCTGGTCGTAGGCGGGGAAGACGAACCCGTCGAACTGGATCTCCACCACCGGCCGGTAGCCGCGCAGGGCCATGCCGATCGCGGTGCCGACGATGCCGGACTCGGCCAGCGGGGTGTCGATGACCCGGTCCTCGCCGAAGTCCTTCTGCAGGCCGTCGGTGATGCGGAAGACGCCGCCGAGCTTGCCGACGTCCTCACCCATGATCAGGACCTTGGGGTCGGTCTCCAGGGCCTTGCGCAGCGACTCGTTGAGCGCCTTGGCCATGGGCATCTTGGTGTTGGCCATCTCAGCGGCCCTCCTCGTCGGCGAAGGACGCCAGGTACTCGGCGAACTGGGCGCGCTCCTCGTCCACCAGCGCGTGCCCGTCGGCGTAGACGTTCTCGAAGATGGCCATGGTGTCCGGGTCCGGCATGGTCCGGATGGCCTCGCGCACCCGCAGCGCCAGCGCGTCGCTCTCCTGGTCGAGCCCGGCGAGCCAGTCGGCGTCGATCAGGCCCTCCTTCTCCAGGTAGGTGCGCAGCCGCAGGATCGGGTCCTTGGCCTCCCACTCCTCGCGCTCGGCGTCCTTGCGGTAGCGGGTGGGGTCGTCGGAGGTGGTGTGGGCGCCCATCCGGTAGGTGAACGCCTCGACCAGGGTGGGGCCCTCGCCGGCGCGGGCGCGCTCCAGGGCGGCCCGGGTCACGGCCAGCACCGCCAGCACGTCGTTGCCGTCCACCCGGACGCCGGGGAAGCCGAAGCCCGCGGCGCGCTGGTAGATCGGCACCCGCGACTGGCGCTCGGTGGGCTCGGAGATGGCCCACTGGTTGTTCTGGCAGAAGAACACCACCGGCGCGTTGTAGACCGCGGAGAAGGTGAACGCCTCGGCGACGTCGCCCTGGCTGGACGCGCCGTCGCCGAAGTAGGCGATCACCGCGCTGTCCGCGCCGTCCTTGGCCACGCCCATCGCGTAGCCCGTGGCGTGCAGCGCCTGCGAGCCGATGACGATGGTGTAGAGGTGGAAGTTGTTGCTGTTGGGGTCCCAGCCGCCGTTGTTGACGCCGCGGAACATGCCCAGCAGGTTGGTCGGGTCCACCCCGCGGCACCAGGCCACGCCGTGCTCCCGGTAGGTCGGGAAGACGTAGTCGTCGTCCCGCAGCGCCCGGCCCGAGCCGATCTGCGCGGCCTCCTGGCCCAGCAGCGACGCCCACAGGCCCAGCTCGCCCTGGCGCTGCAGCGCGGTGGCCTCGGCGTCGAACCGGCGGGTGAGGACCATGTCGCGGTACAGACCGCGCAACTCGTCGGGGGTCAGGTCCAGCGAGTAGTCCGGGTGCTCGACCCGCTCGCCCTCCGGCGTCAGCAGTTGTACGAGCTCGGGGCGCGCGGCCGACTGCGAGCGCTTCCTCGCCCCGCTCGTCGTGGTGCGCTTTCCGCTGCTGCGGCGCGGCTTGCTGCGCGCGGCAGTGCTCTCCACGGTCACTTGTGCTCCTCCGTCTGTCCGGCCCCCGGGGTCGCCGGGAAGCCTGGGGATTCCCCGCCGGTGGCAGGGAGAGGCTCGCCCGGATCCGTACGGCCCACGGGGTAGGTGCGGCGCGGACGGAACCGAGCGGTGACAGGTGTCCCGTTCGACGGCCCGCTGCCAGCACGTTACCCAGTACCTCCGCACATGCGCGAAGGGTCCCTGACCTGCAATTTTGCTTGGGTTTCCAAGTAAATCGCAAAAGCCTGGAACGTCACTGGTCACAGCCTCGCAAGCGCCTGGGACAAGCGCACGTTATCCCGGTACCGAAGTGACGGGAAGAGCTGTGGAGGAGTGACGCGGAGATGGTGCGTGATCGGTATGTGAGACGGACACGGAGGGTGAAGGGGCGTACGGCACCGCAGGAGCCGCGTACCGCGCATACGCCGCCTACGCGCAGAAGGCGTCGCACACCGCCTCGTACCGGCCGGTCCACCACACCACCAGCGCGGAGGCCGCCGGGAACTGCGGGTCGGTGCGGCGGTCGCGCAGCTGGTAGCGCCAGCGCAGCATCCAGAAGTCGTTGAGCCGCTCCCACCACACCCGGTGGACGGCCGCGGCCATCTCGTCCGCCCCGGCCCCGGTGGCGGCGCGGTAGGCGCGGGCGTAGGCCCGGATCTTGGCCAGGTCCAGGGCGCCGCCGGGCCGCAGGAAGAAGATGGCGGCGGCCCGCACGGCCTCCTCGGCGCGCGGCTGCACGGCGAGCCGGTCCCAGTCCACGATCGCGGCGGGCTCCCAGGGGGCCCGGTCCCGGTAGAGCAGGTTGAGGGGGTGGAAGTCGCCGTGCACCCACCCGGCGACCGGCTCGGCCCCGGCGGGCGGACGGCGGTGGGCGTGGCGCTCCAGCAGGGCGCGGCGCTCGCGCAGCCGGTGGTCGGCCAGCTCGTCGAAGCAGTCGCGCCGGGCCCGGGTGCGCACCCGGGCCAGCAGCTCGTCGATGAGGCCGAAGGTCACCTCCGGATCGGCGCTGGGCCCGGCGGCGCACTCGGCCGCGGGCACGGGCGCGACCTGGCCCAGCCTCACGTGCACCAGGCCCAGCAGCGCGCCCAGCCGGCGCGACTGCCCGCACGACAGCTCCCCGCCGCCGCGGTGATGGCCGTCCACCCACGGGTGGAGGGCGTAGCAGCGCTCCTCCACCACGGCGACGGTCCGTCCGTAGGCGTCCTCGACGGGCGGTACGACCGGGACCCCGAGGTCGCCGAGACGGACGGTGACGCGGTGCTGGTGCTCGATGCGGGCCGGGTCGCGCGGATCCCCGTCGAGGTGGTGCTTGAGGAAGAACCGGCCCCGCGTGGTGGACAGCCGGTAGCCGCGGTTCAGCAGCCCCTGGGCCACCGGCTCGCAGGAGATCGGCTCCCCGGCGCCGAAGCGCCGCACCAGCGTGGCGAGGGTGGCGCGGGGGAGGTGGGGAGACTGCACGCCGGGAATCGTAGGTCACCGAGAGCGACCGCCCGGACGCGTTGTGCACCGGGGGCGCGGAGGTGGTATGGAGGCGGCACCGGCGGCCGGCACCGCCCGGGACCGCCGCCCGGAGCGGGGTCAGCCGCCGGCGCCGCCGCCGGTCCCGCCCGGCGCTCCCCCCGCCGTGGCCGCTCCGTCGCCGGTGCCGCCCGGGGTGCCTCCGGCACCGCCGTCGGTGGTGCCGGAGCCGGTGGTGGCGCCGGTGTCCGTGCCGCCGTCGACCGTGCCGCCGTCGGTGCCGCCCTCGGTGGCACCGCCGTCGGTGGCGCCACCGGTGTCGGTACCGCCGGTGTCCGTGCCTCCGTCGGTCGTACCGCCGTCGGTGCCGCCCTCGTCGGTGCCGCCGTCGGGCTCGCTGGGCTCGCCGCTGGGCGAGGGCTCGGGGCTGGGCTCCCCGCTGCCGGGCCAGTCGGTGCCCCCGCCGCCGTTCTGCCAGCCGCCGGTGCCGCCGGGCTCGGTGTTGCCGTCCTGGCCGGGCTCCTGCGTCTCCTCCTCCTCGTCGGGCGAGGGCTCCGCCGAGCTCTCCTCCTGGGAGGGCACGGAGGTGGGCTTCTGCGGCCCCTTCTGCTCGTTGCCGTCCCCGCTGCCGTTGACGGCCAGGAAGATGCCCGCGGCGATGGCGAGGACGGAGAAGAAGGCGATCAGCCCGTACTTCAGGCCGCTGCCGCCCCGGCGCCCGTCGCCGTAGCCGCCCGTGTCGTAGCCGCCGCCGTCGTACGAGCCGCCGCCGGGGGCGCCCATGAGCAGGGGCGGGCCGACCCGGGTCGCGGCGTCGTCGGGGTAGCCGCCCGCGGCGGTGGCGGAGGGGGTGTCGCCGCCCTGGTAGGCGCCCGGGGTGCCCATGGCGGGCGTGGCGCCGGTGGAGACCACCGCGCCGGTGTTCCACAGGCCGCCGGTGTGGCCGCCCTGCTCCTGGAGCATGCGCAGCGCGTACTGCACCAGGCCGCGCATCTCCTCGGCGGTCTGGAAGCGGTCGTCCGGGTCCTTGGCCAGCGCCCTCATCACCAGGCCGTCCAGCTCCGGCGGCACCGAGTCGTTCACGCGCGAGGGCTGCACCGGCTCGTCCTGGACGTGCTGGTAGACCACCGACAGCGGGGTCTCCCCGGTGAACGGCGGACGCAGCGCCAGCAGCTCGTAGAGCATGCAGCCCGTGGCGTACAGGTCGGAGCGGGCGTCCACCGTCTTGCCGAGCGCCTGCTCGGGGGAGAGGTACTGCGGGGTGCCCATGACCATGCCCGTCTGGGTCATGGTGGTGGACGCGCCGTGCAGGGCGCGGGCGATGCCGAAGTCCATCACCTTCACGGCGCCGTTGTTGGTGATGATGACGTTGGCGGGCTTGATGTCGCGGTGCACGATGCCGTGCTGGTGGCTGTAGGCGAGCGCCTCCAGCACCCCGGAGATGATGATCAGCGCCTGCTCGGGCGGCGGCGCGTCGGCGTTGAGGAGGAGGTCGCGGATGGTACGGCCCTCGACCAGCTCCATGACGATGTACGGCACGGTGTTGCCGCCGACCACGTCCTCGCCGGAGTCGTAGACGGCCACCACCGCGTGGTGGTTGAGGCCGGCGACGGACTGCGCCTCGCGCGTGAAGCGGGCCTTGGAGATCGGGTCCTCGGCGAGGTCCGCGCGCAGCAGCTTGACGGCGACGGTGCGGCCCAGGCGCACGTCCTCGGCCGCGAACACCTCCGCCATGCCGCCGCGGCCGAGCCGGCGCGTGAGGCGGTAGCGCCCGTCGCCCACCACACCGCCGCTGCCCCACGACTCGGGCGAATCGGACACCCCACCAGCAGTCTCGTCGGGCTCCGAAGGCCCTCCGGCGGCTTGTGTCTGTGCCATCAGTCCTCGCCGTAGATCAGGTCCGCGAGCCGCGGATCCGTACGCTCTGCTCCTTGTGCACGCTAACAGGGTCCGGGAGCCGTGCCCCTCGGCGAAGGCGAAGAGAGCGGCGCGGGACGTGGTACCGAGAGCGCTGGGGGCAGCAACGGACCATCCAACCCGCTCGGGCGTCCAACTGGCAAGTTACGATGTCGGGCGGCTCCCGCGAGCGCGTGTGAGGCGTATGCGCGCATCGGGTCACGGAACGGGCAACCGCCTTGACGTGTCCGGCCGCTGGGGCAGACTTGGCCCGGAAGTCCACGGGCGGGGTCCACGGGTGGACCGGTGTCCCGCCCGGCGTTCGAAGGCCGGCCGGCGGCACCGGGGGCACCGGCAGAGCAACCGTACACGCGCAGGCCCGAGACGGCAGTCCTGCGGCGCCGAGGGGGAAGCAGTCAGATGAGCGACGACGGCGCGCAGGCCGCGTACCGGGGCCGTACGGTCGGCGGCGGGCGTTACCAGCTGCGCGATCTGCTGGGCCAGGGCGGCATGGCCTCGGTGCACCTGGCCTACGACACGGTGCTCGACCGCCAGGTGGCGGTCAAGACCCTCCACACCGAGCTGGGCCGCGAGCAGTCCTTCCGGGAGCGCTTCCGCCGCGAGGCGCAGGCGGTCGCCAAGCTGACGCACACCAACATCGTCTCGGTCTTCGACTCCGGCGAGGACGAGATAGACGGCGCGCTGGTGCCCTACATCGTCATGGAGTACGTCGAGGGCAACCCGCTGCGCACCGTCCTCGACGAGGACGTGGCCCGGCTCGGGGCGATGCCGAGCGACAAGGCGCTGACCATCGTCTCCGAGGTGCTCGCCGCGCTGGAGACCAGCCACGAGATGGGCCTGGTGCACCGGGACATCAAGCCGGGCAACGTCATGCTGAACAGGCGCGGCACGGTCAAGGTGATGGACTTCGGCATCGCCCGCGCCATGCAGTCCGGCGTCACCTCGATGACGCAGACGGGCATGGTCGTCGGCACCCCGCAGTACCTCTCCCCCGAGCAGGCGCTGGGGCGCGGCGTGGACGCCCGCTCCGACCTGTACTCGGTGGGCATCATGCTCTTCGAGCTGCTCACCGGGCGCCTCCCCTTCGACGCGGACTCGCCGCTGGCCATCGCGTACGCGCACGTCCAGGAGGAGCCGCCCGTACCGTCGTCGATCAACCGGTCGCTGCCCCCGGCCGTGGACGCGCTGGTCGCGCGGGCTCTGAAGAAGAACCCCAACGAGCGGTTCCCGACCGCCGAGTCGATGCGCCAGGAGTGCGAGCGCGTCCGCAACTCGGTGGTCGCCTCGAACACCACCCCGCTGATCGCAGGCGGCGTCCCCGGCCCCAACAGCGGCGCGGCCGTCTCCCAGTCGGTCTTCCCGCCGGTGGACGCCCAGGGCACCCCGCCGCCGCCGGGCATGCAGCAGCCGTACCAGCCGCACTACGCGCCGACGGCCGGCTTCGGGGCCGCGGGGGCGGTCCAGCAGGGGTACTCCACACCGGCGCCGGGCCCCTACGGCCACCAGGGCGGCGCGCCGACCCCGCCGCCGTACACCATCTCGCCCTCGCCCCAGTCCTCCGGCGGCGGGAGGAACACCGGGGTGCTCGTCGGATCGGCGATCGCGGCGATCATCGTCGTCGCCGCCGTGATCATCGCGGTGTCGCTCAACGGCGGCGGTGAGGAGAGCCCGCGGGCGGGCGAGTCCCCGGGGCCCGTCCAGACCGCGGAGCAGCCCGCGGGCACCGGCGGGGGCGACTCCGGCGGCGGCACGGGCGGCCAGGAGACCGACGGCGCCGACACCGGCACGGAAACCGACGACAGCGGCGGTGACGACGGCGGTGAGGACGACGGCGGCGGCTTCAAGGACGAGGACACCTCCAAGACCATCGACCCGGCCAAGTGCACGGACGCGTCGGAGAGCATCTTCGACAAGGGCAAGACGAACATGCCCGACCTGACGTTCAAGCACCTGGACTCGGTGAAGGAGTGCGTCCGCGAGGCGGGCTGGATCCTGGAGGACGTCGAGTACGAGGACGAGAACCTGTACGGGAAGAACACCGTCCTCAAGCAGTCCCCGAGGGCCTACGAGGGCTTCGACCCCAAGAAGGACAAGATCACGCTGACCGTCTCCACCGGCCACCCGGCGGACTGACCGCGGCGGACACGCGCGAGGGGCCCGGCACGCGAATCGCTCGCGTGCCGGGCCCCTCGCGATCGGGGGGCCGGGGCCGCTCCTCAGCGGCAGGGACCGCTCAGAGGTAGGGGCCGCCGGAGCGGATCTGGCCGCCGCGCCCGTCGCCCTCCTCGTCGGGCAGCACGCCCGCCGGAAGCGCGCGGCGCATCTGCTCGAGCTGGGCGCGGGCCGCCATCTGCTGGGCGAACAGCGCCGTCTGGATGCCGTGGAACAGCCCTTCCAGCCAGCCCACCAGCTGGGCCTGGGCGATCCGCAGCTCGGCGTCGGTGGGCACCGCGTCGTCGGTGAACGGCAGCGAGATCCGCTCCAGCTCCTCGATCAGCTCGGGTGCCAGGCCGTCCTCCAGCTCCTTGACCGAGCTGGCGTGGATCTCCTTGAGCCGGGCACGGCTGGCCTCGTCCAGGGGGGCCGACTTGACCTCCTCCAGGAGCTGCTTGATCATGCTGCCGATCCGCATGACCTTCGCGGGCTGCTCGACCATCTCCGTCACGGGGATCTCGCGCGGCTCGTCGTCGGAGCCGCCGTCCCCACCCCTGGGAGCGGCGGTGCTGCCGAGGGCCATTCCGTCCGGCCCGACGACCAGGACGTGCTGGCTCTCCTGCGAGCGTTCGTTCATCGGCTGAGTCATACCCCCATTCTGCAATGCCCGTCCGGACGGCCGGAGGGCGATCCCCCGGGGCGCCACAACAGTGAGCACCTCCGTGAGCACCGCTCGTACCGGCGCCGGTCCCGGCTCCGGTCCCGGCTCCGGTCTCAGCGCCGCAGCCGCAGGGCGAGCGAGGCCAGGCCCAGGCCCAGGAAGGTCAGCCCGGCGCCGAGCGGCAGCACCGGGAGCAGCTGGCCGCCGGTGGCGGGCGTCGCACGGCTCTGGGCGTGCTCCTCGCCGCTCCGGCCGTCGTCGTACACGTAGTCGTCGTAGTGGTCGCCCGCGCCGGTCCGCCGGTCGCTGACCTGCTCGGTCCGGCCCTGCGGGGTCTGCCGCGGCGTGCCCGGCGGCTCGGCGGAGCCGGCGTCGCCGGGGCCGCGGCCCCCGTCGCCGTCCCCGCCGGGGGCCGTACCGGACGGTTCGCCGGAGGGCTCACCGGAGGTGGGCTCCGGCGTGGGTGTGGGCGTGGGCGTCGGGTCCGGACCGGGGGAGGAGCCGCCCGGCGGCCACGGCGGCAGGGTGAGCCGCGGGGGGCGCTCGGTCTTCTCCGGGTCGTCCGGCTCTCCCGGTTCGTCCGGGTCCTCGCTCTCCTCCGGGTCGTCGGGGGAGGCGGTGGGGGAGGACGAGGGCTTGCCCCGGTCCTCCGGTCCGGGCTCCACCCCGTCCTTCGCACCGCCGGGAACGGCCGTCACGACCGCGGACTGCTGGGAGGCCAGGGCGACGGGTGCCGGGACGAGCACCATCACGCAGGCCAGCAGGGTGATCGCGGCTTCCCTCACCGCTACGCCCCCTCCCGTACCAGGCATCGAATGGTGTAACAAGCGTCACACGAGCGCGCGGGCCCGGCATCTCAGACGGTCAGGACGACCTTGCCCACGTGATCGCTCTCCTCGAGTACCCGGTGAGCCCGGGAGGCATTACTCATCGGCACCGTGCGGTCCACGACGGGGCTCACCCGCCCGGCGGCGATCAGCGGCCAGACGTGCTCGCGCACCGCCGCGACGATCTCCGCCTTCTCCTCCGCGGGACGGCCGCGCAGCGAGGTGGCCGAGACCGTACCGCACTTGGCGAGCAGCGCGCCCAGGTTCAGCTCCCCCCTCACGCCGCCCTGGAGGCCGATGACGACGATCCGGCCGCCACGGGCGAGCGCCTTCACGTTCCGCTCCAGGTACTTGGCGCCGATGATGTCGAGGATCACGTCCGCACCGCGTCCGCCGGTGGCCGCCCGGACCTCCTCGGCGAAGTCCTGCTCGCGGTAGTCGATCAGGACGTCCGCGCCCAGCTCCGCACAGCGCTCCAGCTTCCTCCGGCTGCCCGCGGTGACCGCCACCCGCGCGCCGACGGCCTTGGCGAGCTGGATCGCCATGGTGCCGATGCCGCTGGCCCCTCCGTGGACCAGCAGGGTCTCGCCGGGGCGCAGCCCGGCGTGCATGAAGACGTTCGACCAGACCGTGCACACCACCTCGGGGAGGGCGGCGGCGGTGACCGGGTCGAGCGGGCCGTCGGGGGTGTCGGGCAGCGGCAGGAGCTGGCCGTGCGGCACGGCGACCTTCTCCGCGTACCCGCCGCCGGCGAGCAGCGCGCACACCTCGTCGCCGGCCTTCCAGCCGCCCACGCCCGGCCCCAGCTCGGCGATCCGGCCCGCGCACTCCAGCCCGGGATAGGGCGAGGCGCCCGGGGGCGGGTCGTAGAGGCCCTGCCGCTGGAGGAGGTCGGCGCGGTTGACGGCGCCGGCCGCCACCTCGACCAGCACCTCCCCCTCGCCGGGCACGGGGTCGTCCACCTCCGTCCAGACGAGGACGTCGGGACCGCCGGGTTCGGTGATGGTGATCGCGTGCATGGGGTGAAGCTACCTCCGCGGGTTCTCCGAGGGCATGACGGTGGTGGAGGGGGTGGCACGGCGGATGACGACGAGGCGGTCGGTGAGCTGCAGCACGGCCGCGTCCGGGTCGTCGTAGCCCAGCACCCGGTGGCCGCGCACCACGGAGACCACGAGGTCCTTGCACTCGCGCGGGGAGCGGCCGGCCTCGGCCTTGGTGACCGGGCGCTCGGTGAGGTTCAGCCCCGTGCCCTGGTGGATCAGGTCCTCCATGACCGCGCCCGCGCTGGGGCTGAGCATGGACATTCCGAGCAGACGTCCGGCGGCACTGGCGCTGGTGATCACGGAGTCGGCGCCGGACTGCCGCAGCAGCGGCGCGTTCTCCTCCTCGCGGACCGCCGCGACGATGCGCAGGTTGCGGTTGAGCTGGCGGGCGGTGAGCGTCACCAGCACCGCGGTGTCGTCGCGCTGGGTGGAGATGACCACCTGGGCCGCCCGCTGCACCTCCGCCTTCAGCAGGACGTCGCTGCGGGTCGCGTCGCCGACGACGCCGGTGTAGCCATCGGCGTTCGCCGCCTCGACGACCTTGCGGCTCGGGTCGATTATCACGATCCGCTCCCGGGGGACCCCGGTCGAGATGAGCGTCTCGGCCGCGGAGCGGCCCTTCGTGCCGAAGCCGATGATGACGGTGTGGTCTCGCAAGGAGGACCTCCAGCGGGCCAGGCGGAACTGCTGGCGGGTCCGTTCGGCCAGCACCTCCAGGGTGGTGCCGATCAGGATGATCAGGAACAGGACGCGCAGCGGGGTGATGACCAGGACGTTGACCAGCCGGGCGCTGTCGCTGACCGGGGCGATGTCGCCGTAGCCGGTCGTGGAGAGGCTGACGGTGGTGTAGTAGAAGCAGTCCAGCAGCGAGACCTCGCCGTCGGCGTTGTCGCTGTAGCCGTCGCGCTCCAGGTAGACCAGCATGGCCGTCACGACCAGGACGACCAGCGCGGCCAGCAGCCGCCGCAGCACCTGCCGCAGCGGCCCGGCCGCGGGCTCGGGGAGCTGCACGAAGTGCTGCAGTTCTTCGGGCGAGGTGTGGTTCATTCCGTCACGCCCACGGGAGTCTCAGGAGGTGTACGCCGGCGCCGGTGGCGGCGCCGCCGGGTGGCACGACCGCCAGGGCGGTGGCCGCCGCGATGCCGCGGAGCATCGCGGGGCCGCTGAACCGCAGCGGCCGTACGCCACCGCCATCCTGCACGACCGGGACCAGCCGTGTGTCACGGGGGTGGCCCTGGACCTCGCCGAGGAGGGCGGCGGTGGGCAGGGTGTCCCGCCCGGCGGGCGATCCGGCGGGCGGCCGCGCGGACGGTTCCGCGGCGGTGGCGGCCCGCAGCAGCGGTTCTGCGAGGGTGAGCAGCCCGGACACGGCCGCCAGCGGATTGCCGGGCAGCCCGACCAGATGCGCCCCCGAGGGCAGCCGCGCCAGCAGCATCGGGTGGCCGGGGCGTACGCGTACCCCGTCGACCAGCAGCTCCGCTCCCAGCCCGCGCAGGGCCGGATGGACGTGGTCGACCGGGCCGGAGGCCGTGCCGCCGGTGGTGACGACGAGGTCGGCGGTGGTCTCCCCCAGCGCGGCGTACAGCGCCCCGGCGTCGTCGCCGAGACGGCGGGTGGCGGTGACCTCGGCGCCCAGAGCCGTCAGCCAGGGGCCGACCATCGGGCCGAGCGCGTCGCGGACCCGGCCGCCGGACGGGAGGCCGGAGGCCAGCAGTTCGTCGCCCAGCACCAGGACCTCGGCGCGGGGGCGGCGTACGACCGGAAGCTCGTCCCAGCCCGCGGCGGCGGCCAGCCCCAGCACGGCAGGGGTGACGGGCGTACCTCCGGGCAGCAGGTGGTCGCCCGCGCGGCACTCCTGGCCGCGCGGGCGGATGTCCGCGCCGTGCTGGGGTGCCGCGTTCGCCCGCAGCCGCCGGTCGCGGACCTCTCCGTACTCGGAGCGCAGTACGGCGGTGGTGCCGGGCGGGATGCGGGCACCGGTGGCGATGCGGACGGCGCGGCCGTCCGGGAGCGGGGCCGGGCGGTCGTCGCCGGCCAGGATGCCGTGCCGGGTGCCGGGTGCCGTGCCATCGGTGCCGTCCGCCGTGCCGGGGGCTGTGTCGCCGGCGTCCCGGGTGCCGTCCTCGGGGTCGAGCGGCTCCCACGGGCCGGGTCCGGAGACGGCCCAGCCGTCCATGGCCGAGGTGTCGAACGCGGGCAGGTCGGTGAGCGCGGTCAGGGGTGCGGCGAGACGGTGGCCGAGGGCCTCCTCCAGGGGGACGGCGGCGGGCTCGGAGCGCCGCCCGGCCCCGGCACGGGCGGCGGCGGCACGGGCGGCGGGCCAGTCGCGGTGCCGCGCTCCGTCCCGTGAGCCCTGCGGGCCGTGCGGTCCCTGCGGGCCGCTCTCCCGGGAGTCCGGGGAGGGTTCGTGCCCCCCGGACCGGCCGCCACCGTGCGCGGTGCCGCGTGCGCCGCCGCGTGTGCCATCGCGGCCGTCGGCCAGGGCGAGGGCATCGGCCAGCTCGTCGCCGCTCATCCGGCGTCCGTTCCCTCTCCGCCGCGGGCCTCTCCGGCCTCTCCGCTCCCGCCGGTCTTTCCGGTCTCCGCGGTCTCCGCGGTCTCCGCGGCCCAGCGGCGGGCCAGTTCGGCGGCCTTGCGCGCGGTCTCGGCCACGTCCTCGGGGCTGCCGCCCGCACGCGCCGCCGCGTATCCGACGAGGAAGGTCGTCAGCGGGGCGGCGGGCCGGGCCACACCGTGCGCGGCGTCCCGCGCGAGATCGAGGAGGGCTGCGGTGTCGACGTCGAGGTCGATGCCGAGTTCGGCCTTGACTGCGGTCATCCATTCGTTCAGCACGCGTCCATGCTCCCTGATGTGCGAGCGGGCCGAGGCGAGTTCCTCCCAGGTGTCGCAGTCGCGGGCCTCCTCGGGACCGGCGGGGGCGATGCGGCGCAGTACGAGCTCGTCGGTGAGCAGCCGCAGGGGCAGGTTCGCCGGCTGCCCGTGCTCGGCGGCGAGCAGGGCCAGCTCGCGGCGGAGGGACTCGGTGCGGTAGGCACCCAGGAGGGG
The DNA here is from genome assembly GCF_046614825.1 of Streptomyces nanhaiensis. Classification (NCBI taxonomy): domain Bacteria; kingdom Bacillati; phylum Actinomycetota; class Actinomycetes; order Kitasatosporales; family Streptomycetaceae; genus Streptomyces; species Streptomyces nanhaiensis. The sequence continues at coordinate 1,468 of NZ_JBKJFM010000005.1, read as the reverse complement.
CTGGGCCCGCCCGTCGTCCACGATCGCCCCGTCGGGGCCGCCGGGGCCGTCGGGGCCGTGGGAGCCGCCGGGGCCGGTGTCCGTGCCGTACGCGCCGTGCAAGCCGTCCAGCAGCGCCCGCACGGTGGCGGGCGTCAGGAACGGCAGGTCGGCGGAGAGCAACAGCACCGTCCCGCTCCCGACGCGGCGCAGTCCGGCGTCGAGGGCCGCCAGCGGCCCGCCGCCGGGCGGCTCCTCGCGCGTCCAGTCCACCGGCCGGGCCGTCGGCCTGCGCGGGCCGACGACCACCGTCCGCGCCGCGTCCGCGCAGGCGTGCAGCACCCGGTCGAGCAGCGTCCGGCCCCCGACGGTGAGGGCGGGCTTGTCCGTCCCGCCGAGCCGGCGGGCGGCACCGCCGGCGATGACGACGGCGTCGTACACATGGGTCATGCCCCGAGTGTGACCCCCTCCGCCCCGGCCCGGGTGAAGGGGGCCTCCGGCCGGGGACCGCGGCCGGCCCGAACCGCCCCTTCCGGGGCGGGGGGGACGCAGCGGGCCGGCCCCCGCTCCACCGGGCGGAGGCCGGAGGCCGCTACAGGCTGCGCAGCAGTACCGCCGGGTGCTCGACGCAGTCCGCCACGTACCGCAGGAAGCCGCCCGCCGTTCCGCCGTCGCACACCCGGTGGTCGAAGGTGAAGGACAGCTGTACGACCTGGCGCACCGCCAGCTCGCCCTCGTGCACCCACGGCTTGGGGGTGATGCGGCCGACTCCGAGCATCGCCGCCTCGGGGTGGTTGATGATCGGGGTGGAGCCGTCCACCCCGAACACGCCGTAGTTGTTGAGGGTGAAGGTGCCGCCGGTCAGCTCGGCGGGCTTCAGCCTCCCCTCGCGTGCGGACTCGGTCAGCCGGGCGATCTCCTCGGTCAGTTCGGCCGCGTTGCGGGTGTGGGCGTCGCGTACGACGGGGACCACGAGCCCGCGGTCGGTCTGCGCGGCGAAGCCCAGGTGGACCCCGGGGAGCCGGACGATCTCGCGCGCGGCCGTGTCCACCGTCGCGTTCAGCTCGGGGAAGCGGGCGAGGGCGGCCGTACAGATCCGGGCGAGGAGCGCGAGCAGGGAGATCTTCGGTCCCGCGGCGTTCATCGCCCGCCGGGCGGCGAGCAGTTCGGTGGCGTCGGCGTCCACCCAGCAGGTGGCGTCGGGGATCTCGCGCCGGGAGGTGGAGAGCTTGTCGGCGACCGTACCGCGCAGCCCGCGCAGCGGGATCCGCTCGCCGTGCGCGGCGGCGCCGGCGGACACGGGGGCGGCGCCGGCGGACACGGGGGCGGGTACGGGGGAGGTGGCGGACGCGGGCGCGGCTCGGACCGCCGCCACCGCGCGCTCGACGTCGGCGCGCAGGATCAGTCCCCGCGGGCCGGAGCCGGCGACCCGCCGCAGATCGATCCCGTGCTCCCGCGCGAGCCGCCGCACCAGCGGTGAGATCACCGG
>NZ_JBKJFM010000059.1:0-31798 GCF_046614825.1 Streptomyces nanhaiensis | reverse complement strand
GATCCCGTGCTCCCGCGCGAGCCGCCGCACCGGCGGTGAGATCACCGGGACGGGGCCGTCGGCGGGGCGGTTCCCCTCGGACGCGGACGGCTCCGCCGCCGGGGCGGCGGGGGCGGGCGCGGTGGGCATCGCGGGCACGGCGGGCGCGGAGACGGGGGCCGGGCCGGGAACCGGGGCGTGCGCACCGTTCACCGGGCGGACCCGCCGGCGGCGGGCGGCGGGCGCCCCCGTGCCGTATCCCACCAGCACGTTCCCGGACTTCTCCGAGGCGCCGGCGGTCTCGCCGGACCCGGCGGCGGGCCCGGAAGCGGATGCGGCGGAACCGGCGGCAGGGGCTCCGGAGCCGTCGCCGGCCGGCTCTCCGGCCGCGGCGGCGGACGCCCCGACGGCCACCGTCACCAGCGGCGCGCCGACGGGCACCTCGGCACCCTCCTCCCCGAACCGGGCGGTGACCACACCGCCGTACGGGCACGGCACCTCGACCATCGCCTTGGCCGTCTCGACCTCCACCACCGGCTGGTCGACGGCGACCACGTCGCCGACGGACACCAGCCAGCGGACGATCTCGGCCTCCGTCAGCCCCTCGCCCAGGTCGGGCAGGGCGAACTCGCGGACCTCGGCCATCAGCGGCCACCCCTCCCGGACGTACCCGCCCCGCCGAACGCCTCGGGCCGCTCGGTCCACTCCGACTCCCACTGGAGCCGGGCGACGGCGTCCAGGACCCGGTCCACTCCGGGCAGGTGGTGGCGCTCCAGCATCGGCGGCGGGTAGGGGATGTCGAATCCGGCCACCCGCAGCACGGGCGCCTCCAGATGGTGGAAGCAGCGCTCGGTGATCCGGGCGGCGATCTCGCCGCCGGGGCCGCCGAAGCCGCTGGACTCGTGGACGACCACGGCCCGTCCGGTGCGCCGCACCGACGCGCAGACCGTCTCGTCGTCGAAGGGGACCAGGGAGCGCAGATCGACGACCTCCAGCTCCCAGCCCTCCTCGCGGGCGGCCTCGGCCGCCTCCAGGCAGACGGGCACCGACGGGCCGTAGGTGACCAGCGTGGCGGACGTCCCCGTGCGGCGGACCCGGGCGCGGCCGATGGGCTCGACGGCCTCCGGCTCGTCCGGCGACCAGTCGGCCTTCGACCAGTACAGCCGCTTGGGCTCCAGGAAGACCACCGGGTCGTCGGAGGCGATGGCGGCCCGCAGCATCCCGTAGGCGTCGGCCACCGTCGCCGGGGTCACCACGTGCAGGCCGGGGGTGGCCATGTAGTACGCCTCGGAGGAGTCGCTGTGGTGCTCCACACCGCCGATCCCGCCGCCGTAGGGCACCCGGATCGTGATGGGCAGCGGCATCGCGCCGCGCGTGCGGTTGCGCATCTTGGCGACATGGCTGAGGAGCTGCTCGAAGGCCGGGTAGGCGAAGGCGTCGAACTGCATCTCCACCACCGGGCGCAGCCCGTACATCGCCATGCCGACGGCCGTGCCCAGGATGCCGGCCTCGGCCAGCGGGGTGTCGGTGCAGCGGTCCTCGCCGAACTCCGCGGTCAGGCCGTCGGTGACGCGGAAGACGCCGCCGAGCGTGCCGACGTCCTCGCCGAGCACGTGCACGGACGGGTCCTCGGCCATGGCGTCGCGCATCGCGCGGTTGAGGGCCTGCGCCATGGTGGCGGGCTTGCGGGCGGCCCCGGCACCGGCACCGCCCCGGGTCTTCCCGTCCGTCCTGCCCGCGCTCTTCCCGGTGGTCGCGGTCGTCATCGCTCGCCTCCCGCTGCGTTCCCGGCGGCACCGCCGTGCCCGTCCTGCCCGCCGTGCCCGTCCTGCCCGTCGCTCTCGGCGTCCAGCTCGGCGCGCAACTGCGCGGCCTGCTCCCTGAGCTGCGTGGTCTTCTCCGCGTAGACGTGGTCGAAGAGATCCATCGGGTCGAGCACCGGATCCTCGTTCATGGCCTCGCGCAGCCGCGCGGCCATCTCCTCGGCCTCCTCGTGGGCCCCGTCGCGTGTCGCGTCGTCGAACAGGCCGCGCTCGGTCAGCTCGCGCTCCAGCAGCTCCACGGGGTCGTGTTCGAGCCATGCGCCGACCTCGTCGTCGCCGCGGTAGCGGGTGGCGTCGTCGGCGTTGGTGTGGGCGTCGATCCGGTAGGTCACGGCCTCCACGAGGGTGGGGCCCTCGCCGCGCCGGGCGCGCTCGACGGCCTCGGTCAGGACCCGGTGGACGGCCGCGGCGTCGTTGCCGTCGACCAGCCGGCCGGGGACGCCGTAGCCGACGGCCTTGTGGGCCAGCGAGGGCGCGGCGGTCTGCTTGGCCAGGGGGACGGAGATCGCGAAGCCGTTGTTCTGCACGAGGAAGACCGTCGGGGTGCGCCAGACGGCGGCGAAGTTCAGCGCCTCGTGGAAGTCGCCCTCGCTGGTGCCGCCGTCGCCGACCATGGCCAGCGCGACCACGTCCTCGCCCTTGAGCCGGGCGGCGTGGGCGAGCCCGACGGCGTGCGGCAGATGGGTGGCCAGCGGGGTGGACAGCGGGGCGACGCGGTGCCGGTGCGGGTCGTAGCCGGTGTGCCAGTCGCCGCGCAGCAGCCCCAGCGCCTCGGCCGGGTCCATGCCGCGGGCGACGGCGGCGAGGGTGTCGCGGTAGCTGGGGAAGAGCCAGTCCCCCTCCCGGAGCACCAGGGCCGCGGCCACCTCGCACGCCTCCTGCCCGGTGGAGGAGGGGTAGACGGCGAGCCTGCCCTGCTTGGTGAGCGCGGTGGCCTGCCGGTTGTAGCGGCGGCCCCTCACCAGGTGCGCGTAGAGCGTCCTGAGCAGGCCGGGGTCGAGGTCGGCGCCGGTGCCCAGCAGCCGGTACGGCTCGGAGTCCGGCAGCAGCGGCACGGGGTCCGTGCGCGGCTGCCAGGCGGGCGGCGGCGCGGGGCGGTAGGCGCCTGGCTGCTCCAGGACTGTCATGCGGCACCTCCTGGTAGGGGGGCATCTGCGGGCAGGAGGCCGCGCTGGATCCGGCGGGCCCCCTACCGATTGTTCGGTCGCCGTCGCATTTTGGCTACGGGTGGCACCGCCCTGTGGACAAACGGTTCTGCGCGGCGTGGGATGTCGGCAGGACGTCCATGGAGGGGAGGCGGCAGGCCATGCCGGAAGAACAGATGGTCCCCGAGGCGCCGGAGGACGGGCACCGGCCGCCCGCCAGACCGCTCGATCCCGTCGACCGGTCCATCCTGCGGATGCTGCAACTGGACGGGCGCGCCTCGATACGGTCGGTCGCCGAGCGGGTGCACGTGTCCCGGGCGAACGCGTACGCCCGGATCAACCGCCTCGTCGAGGACGGGGTGATACGCGGCTTCACGGCCCGGGTGGACCACGAGCGCGCCGGCCAGGGCGCTTCGGCGTACATCACCCTGAAGATCGTGCAGAACTCCTGGCGCGCGGTGCGCGAGAAGCTCCAGGCGCTGCCGGGCGCCGCGCACATCGCGCTGGTCAGCGGCGACTTCGATGTACTGCTGCTGGTGCACACCGCCGACAACCGGGCGCTCCGGGAGCTGGTGCTCACCCGGATACAGGCGATGCCGGAGGTGCTGAGCACCCGCACCCTGCTGGTCTTCGAGGAGACCGACCTCGAACCCGAGCCGTGAGCCGGGCCGCCCGCCCGTCCGCCCGACCGGGCCGGGGCCGGGTCCGCCGCCCCACCGCCTCCCCGCGCCCCCCTCGCGCCTCCCCGCTCTTCCCCGCCGCTCGCCGCCGCTCCCTCGCTACTGCTTGCGCAGCCCCTCGAAGGCCAGCCGCACCACCGCGTCGGCGACCCGCTCGCGGTCCTCGGCGTCCCCGGGCTGCGGGCGGTACCACTCCACGATGGAGTTGATCATTCCGAAGAGCAGCCGGGTGGCCAGCCGGGCGTCGAGGTCCGAGCGGATGTCGCCGTCGGCGGCGGCGGCCTTCAGCAGCCCGGCCACCCGGTGGTCGAACTCCCGGCGGCGCTCCATCGCCCAGCGCTCGGTGCGGGTGTTGCCCCGCACGCGCAGCAGCAGGGTGACGTAGGGCAGCTCGGCCATCAGCACCTCGGCGGTGCGGCGGGTGACGTGCTCCAGCCGCTCGATCGCCCGCCCCCGGCCGGCGTCCGGCTCGTCCAGGATGGCGAAGAGGCCGTCGAGGGCGCGGGCTATCGCCCGGCGCAGCAGTTCCTCCTTGCCCCGCACGTGGTGGTAGATGGAGGACTTGGAGATCCCCGCCGCACGGGAGAGGTGCTCCATCGAAGTGCCGTCGTAACCGCGCTCGTTGAACACCTCCACGGCCACCGCGAGGAGCGACTCGGGCGTGTAGGTGTCGCGCCCCGGCGACTTGGCCGGGGGCTTGGCCGGCGGCCCGGCCGACGGCGTGGCTGGCGGATTGGCTGGCATGGCCTCGATGTTATCCACAGGCGGCCTGCCCCTCTTGCCCCGACCGATCGTTCGGTAGCAGTATCTACCTGTCCGTCCGTCCGCGCACGGCGGCCCGCGCGCCCTCCACGGCCCGCCGGGCTCCGTCCGTACGGCATCGCCGCCCGCCCGCTCGACGAGCTCGACGAGGAGTTGGTCCCCGATGGCCGCCGCACCCACCCAGGCCCCGCCGCTGACCCCGGAGGGACTCGCGGAGAAGCACCGCCCGACGCTCGAGAGGGCCCTGGAGGCGATCCGCACCAGGGAGTACTGGTCCCCGTATCCGGAGCACCCCAAGGCGTACGGCGAGGAGCACGGCACGCTCGGCCCCGTCGAGGGGAAGACCGCGTTCGACGCCCTGCTGGGCCGCCGCTTCGAGCTGGACCAGCCCGGCACGGACGGCTGGGTCGGCGGCGAGGTCTCGCCGTACGGCGTCGAGCTGGGCGTGGAGTACCCGCACGCCGACGTCGAGGCGCTGCTGCCCGCGATGCGCGCCGCGCTGCCCGCCTGGCGGGACGCGGGGCCGGAGGTCAGGGCGCTGGTGTGCCTGGAGATCCTGGCCCGGATCAACGCGCGCACCCACGAGTTCGCCCACGCGGTGATGCACACCAGCGGGCAGGCCTATCTGATGGCGATGCAGGCCGGCGGCCCGCACGCCCAGGACCGCGGCCTGGAGGCGGTGGCGTACGCCTACGCCGAGCAGACCCGCACCCCGGCCTCGGCCCGGTGGTCCAAGCCGCAGGGCAAGCGGGATCCGCTGGAGCTGACCAAGGAGTTCACGCCGGTGCCGCGCGGCGTCTCGCTGATGATCGGCTGCAACACCTTCCCCACCTGGAACGGCTACCCGGGCCTGTTCGCCTCCCTGGCCACGGGCAACCCGGTGCTGGTCAAGCCCCACCCGCGCGCGGTCCTGCCGCTGGCGATGACGGTGCGGGTCGCCCGCGAGGTCCTCGCCGAGGCCGGCTTCGACCCGAACGCGGTGGCGCTGGCCGCCGAGCGGGACGGCGAGGGCATCGCCGGGGAGCTGGCAGTCCGCCCCGAGATCCGGATCATCGACTACACGGGGTCGACCGCCTTCGGCGACTGGCTGGAGGCCAACGCCCGCCAGGCCCAGGTCTTCACCGAGAAGGCCGGCGTCAACACGATCGTCGTCGACTCCACCGACGACTACCGGGGCATGCTGGGCAACCTGGCCTTCTCCCTGTCCCTCTACAGCGGCCAGATGTGCACCACCCCGCAGAACCTGCTGATCCCGCGCGGCGGTATCGACACGGACGCGGGCCACAAGTCCTACGAGGAGTTCACCGCCGACCTGGCGGGCGCGGTGGACAAGCTGCTGGGCGACGACCAGCGGGCCGTGGCGCTGCTGGGCGCGATCGTCAACCCCGGGGTGCGCGAGCGGCTGGAGGGGGCGCCGGAGCTGGGCGAGACCATCCTGGCCTCCCGCGCGGTGGAGCACCCGGAGTTCCCCGGCGCCACGGTCCGCACCCCGGCGATCGTCGGGCTGGACGGGGCGAAGCCCGAGTCGGAGGAGGTCTGCATGTCGGAGTGCTTCGGCCCGGTCTCCTTCGCCGTCGCCGTGGACTCCACGGCCGAGGCGGTCGAGCTGCTGCGCCGCACCGTCCGGGAGAAGGGCGCGATGACGGTCGGCGCGTACACCACCTCGCCGGAGGTGGAGCGCATGGTGGAGGAGGCCTGTCTGGAGGAGTGCGCCCAGCTCTCGCTGAACCTCACCGGCGGGGTGTACGTGAACCAGACCGCGGCGTTCTCCGACTTCCACGGCTCCGGCGGCAACCCGGCGGCCAACGCCGCGCTGTGCGACGGGGCGTTCGTGGCGAGCCGCTTCCGTGTGGTGGAGGTCCGCCGGCAGGCCTGACGCCTCCCGCTGCCGAGGGTCCGGAGGTACGCCGCGCGGCGTACCTCCGGACCGGACGGCTCCCGGCGGGCCGCACTAGCCGATGTCGGCGTGCGCGCGGATCCAGGCGTGCATGGCGATGGCCGCCGCCGCGCCCGCGTTGATGGACCGGGTGGAGCCGAACTGGGCGATGGAGCAGACGCGTTCGGCGTACTTCCACGCCTCCTCGGTCAGCCCCGGGCCCTCCTGGCCGAAGAGCAGCACACAGCGGCGGGGCAGCTCGGTGGTCTCCAGCGGTACGGCGCCGGGGAGGTTGTCTATCCCGATGACCGGCAGCCCCTGGGCCCGTGCCCAGTCGGCCAGTGCGGCCACGTCCGGGTGGTGGGTGATGTGCTGGTACCGGTCGGTGACCATCGCGCCGCGCCGGTTCCACCGGCGCTTTCCGACGATGTGGACCTCCTTGGCCAGGAAGGCGTTGGCGGTGCGCACGACACTGCCGATGTTGAAGTCGTGGTTCCAGTTCTCCACCGCGACGTGGAAGTCGTGCCGCCGGGTGTCGAGGTCGGCGACGATCGCCTCCCGGGTCCAGTAGCGGTAGCGGTCCACGACGTTGCGCCGGTCGCCGCCGGCCAGCAGCTCCGGGTCGTAGTGCTCCCCGGCCGGCCACGGCTCGGGGTGGGGGCCGACCCCCACCTCCGCGCCGTAGCCCTCGTCGTACTGCACCGGCTCGTCCCGCACCGGCCGGTCCTCCGTCTCGCCTTCGCTCACCCCACGAGGGTACGTGCGGGGCTGTCGGCCCCGGACGGCCGCGCCGGCTCCTCCGGCTCGCGCGGCCGGCCGCGGCGCAGCCGTCCGGCCGTCCGCGAGACCCCTGCCCCGAGCCAGACCAGGAAGACCGTCGGCAGGAAGACGGCGTCGGCCGCGATCATGGCGAGCGAGAAGAAGGGCAGGCCGAGGATGACGGCGATGGAGGCGTGCTCCAGCATCATCACGGCGAGCAGCACGTTCTTCACCCGCCGGTTGAAGAGGGTGAAGGGGAAGGCGACCTGGGCGATCACCGTGCCGTAGGTGAGCAGCATGACCATCAGCCCGCTGCTCCCCAGCACCTCGGCGAGGGCGGGCCAGGGGGAGAAGTAGTCCAGGTGCAGGGGGTAGTAGACGGCGGTGCCGTCCTGCCAGCGGGAGCCCTGGATCTTGTACCAGCCGGCGGTCGCGTAGATCAGGCAGACCTCGGCCATGATGATCAGCAGGGCGGCGTTGTGGACGATGTTGCCCAGGACGTCCATCAGCCGGCGGGCGCTCTCCCGCCCGGCCCGTCCTTCCGCGGGGCGGGTGACGTACCACCACAGTCCGTACACCAGCCACAGGCCCCACAGGAAGGTCGCCCAGCCCAGGTAGAGCACCGGGCCGTCGTCGCCGAACCAGCTCAGCCGGCCGCCGGCGGTGGCCACCAGCAGGACGGCGCCGAGCACCGACCACAGCGCGATGCCGACCATGTCGGCCCCCCCGGCACCCGCTGCGCTCCCGGCGTCCCCGGCAGCGGAGCGGCGGGCGCGGCGGGCGTCGAGCGACCAGACCCGGCCGCAGCGGGTGAGCACCAGATACATCGCCATCAGATGGATGACGTTGTCGCCGCCGTCGCCCATGAAGACGCTGCGGTTCTGCAGGGACAGCACGCCGACCATGAACAGCACCGACATGGTCCTGGTCCGCCAGCCGGCCAGCAGCGCGGCGGCGGAGAGGACGGCGAGGGCGTAGACGGCCTCGAACCAGACGGCGCTGTCGGACCACAGCAGCACCGTGAAGGCGTGGTTGCTCGCCACCAGCCGCTCGCCCAGCTCCCAGCTCCACGGGCCGTCCGGGCCGTACAGCTCGCGCCGGTGGGGCCACTCGAAGAGCAGGAAGACCAGCCAGGTGAAGGAGAAGCCGATCCGGACGACCGCGCTCTGGTACGGGCCCAGCGCCCGGTCGCTGACCCGGACGATGCCGCGTACGACCGCCTCGTCGGCCCTCGACAGCAGGCGCCGCGGCCAGGGCCGGGGCGGTGCGGCGGGCGGCTCGCCGGAAGGCGGGTCCCCGGCCCCGGAGGGCCGCTCCCCGGGCCTCCTGGCGCCGGGGACGGCCGGGGCGGGGGAGCCGTTCTCGGGCTGCGTCACTGGTCCTCCGGGATGTCCGTGCGGTCGACCGGCCACCAGGGCAGCACCCGGTACGTGGTCTCGGCGCCCGCGCTCTCACCGCTCCACGGCGGCGGCGCGACCGGCGTGGTCGCCGACCGCACCTGCACCCGCCTGATCTCGCCGCCGTTCAGCTCGGGCCCGAACCGCGACATCACGATCCGCCGCAGGTACTCCTCGGAGAGTTCTCCGCGCAGCCCGTTGGACCGGTTCTCCTCGTCGTGCGAGCCGGTGAAGAAGTCCCAGGCGCGGCGGAGCTCGTTCTGGTCGGTGTGGCTGGGGAAGGGGTTGCCCCGGATGTTGTCGATGTCCATCGCCGTCAGGTCCACCCAGCCGGTCCGCTCGCGGCCGCCGTCCGGCCGGACCACCTCCGCGCGGGCGTGGACGGCGATGTTCTGCTGGAGCGGGTTGGGGGCGAACAGCTTCCAGTTCTGCTCGAACTCGGGGTTGATGTAGTCCGAGACCGTCGAGCCGTACTGCTTGCTGAGGGTGTTGTCCGGCGCGACGTGCAGGAAGACCATCGCCAGGTGCACGCCGGTGAGCACGGTGACGACGCCCAGCGCCACCGCGACGGTGATCCGCGCCGCGGGCGGGAGCGACATCACACCCCGGGCGTCCTCCGGAGGCGTCCCGGAGGACGCCCCGTCCGCCATCGGGGGCGGCGGGGCCTCCCGGCGCTCGTGTGCTTGTGGATCCATGCCCTCCCCGATCTCGGGCCCGGCCGGGCCCCGCTCTCACGACCCCGCGACACCGGTCGCGCTCCCCCGCGGCCGCCCCGGTCCGCGGCGGCCCTACGAGGTTATCCACAGCCTTGACACCTTGGGGACCGGAAGACCACCATTGAACCGAACGATCGGTCGGTTGGTTCCTCGCCAGGAGCAAGGGAGCTCTGCATGACGACGCTGCTGCCGGAGAAGGACCGGGGCGGAGGTCCCGGGGCGCACGAGGAGGCGGATCAGGAGGCCTACCAGGAGGCGTTCGACGCGGCGATCGCGGCGGACGAGCGGATCGAGCCGCGCGACTGGATGCCCGACGCCTACCGCGCCACGCTGGTGCGCCAGATCGCCCAGCACGCCCACTCCGAGATCATCGGCATGCAGCCGGAGGCCAACTGGATCACACGGGCGCCCTCGCTGCGGCGCAAGGCGATCCTGATGGCGAAGGTGCAGGACGAGGCGGGGCACGGGCTGTACCTCTACAGCGCCGCCGAGACGCTCGGCGTGGGCCGGGACGAGCTGCTGGACAAACTGCACTCCGGGCGCCAGAAGTACTCCTCGATCTTCAACTACCCCACCCTGACCTGGGCCGACGTCGGCGCGATCGGCTGGCTGGTGGACGGCGCGGCCATCACCAACCAGGTGCCGCTGTGCCGCTGCTCCTACGGGCCCTACGCGCGGGCCATGGTCCGCGTCTGCAAGGAGGAGTCCTTCCACCAGCGCCAGGGTTACGAGCTGCTGCTCGCGCTGAGCCGGGGCACCGATGCCCAGCACGCCATGGCGCAGGACGCCGTGGACCGCTGGTGGTGGCCCTCGCTGATGATGTTCGGGCCGCCCGACGACGCCTCGAAGCACTCCGCCCAGTCGATGGCCTGGAAGATCAAGCGGCACTCCAACGACGAGCTGCGCCAGCGCTTCGTGGACATCTGCGTCCCCCAGGCCGAGTCCCTCGGGCTGACCCTGCCCGACCCCCTTCTGCGGTGGAACGAGGAGCGCGGGCACTACGACTTCGGGCCGATCGACTGGTCCGAGTTCCACGAGGTGCTGCGCGGCAACGGCCCCTGCAACGAGCAGCGGCTGAACCGCCGCCGCCGTGCCCACGAGGAGGGCGCCTGGGTGCGCGAGGCCGCCGCGGCGTACGCGCGCAAGCACGAGGAGCAGGACGGCGACGGAAGGACGGCGGCATGACCACCAGCGATTGGCCCCTGTGGGAGGTATTCGTCCGCAGCAGGCGCGGCCTGTCCCACACCCACGCCGGGAGCCTGCACGCGCCCGACGCCGAAATGGCCCTGCGCAACGCACGGGACCTGTACACCCGGCGGTCGGAGGGCGTCTCGATCTGGGTGGTGCCGTCGTCCGCGATCACCGCCTCCTCGCCCGACGAGAAGGACCCGTTCTTCGAGCCCGCCGCCGACAAGCCCTACCGCCACCCCACCTTCTACGAGGTCCCGGAAGGGGTGCAGCACCTGTGAGCACTCCCCGCACGGCCGTGCTGGCCCTCGGCGACGACGCGCTGGTCCTCTCCCACCGGCTGGGCGAGTGGGCCGGGAACGCACCCGTCCTGGAGGAGGAGGTCGCCCTCGCCAACATCGCGCTGGACCTCCTGGGCCAGGCCCGCACCCTGCTGTCGATGGCCGGCGACGAGGACGAGCTGGCGTACCTCCGCGAGGAGCGGGCCTTCACCAACGTGCAGCTCGTCGAGCAGCCGAACGGCGACTTCGCCCACACCATCGCCCGCCAGCTGTACTTCTCCACCTACCAGGAGCTGCTGTACGAGCGGCTGGCCGGCGGCGGCACCGGCGACGCGGAACTCGCCGCGCTGGCCGCCAAGGCGGTCAAGGAGGTCGCCTACCACCGCGACCACGCCGAGCACTGGACGCTGCGTCTGGGCGACGGCACCGAGGTGAGCCACAGGCGCATGCGGGACGCGCTGGACGGGCTGTGGCGCTACACCGGCGAGCTGTTCCGGCCGGTCGAGGGCCTGGACGTCGACTGGGCCGGGCTGGACGGGGAGTGGGCACGGCGCATCGGCACCGTGCTGGAGCGTGCGACCCTCGCCGTCCCCGAAGGGCCGCGGAGCAGTCCCTGGGCCGCCGGAGCCGGGCGGCAGGGCGTCCACACCGAGCCGTTCGGCCGGATGCTCGCCGAGATGCAGCACCTGCACCGCAGCCACCCGGGAGCGTCGTGGTGACGCCCCCGGCGGAGACGACGGCGGCCGAGGCGACGGCGCCGGAGACGACGGCGCTGGAGGCGGAGCTGCGCGAGATCGCCGGCTCCGTCCCGGATCCGGAGCTGCCGGTGGTGTCCCTGGCCGAGCTGGGAGTGCTGCGCGGTCTGCACATGACCGGGCCCGGCCGGGTGGAGGTCGAGCTGACCCCCACCTACACCGGCTGCCCGGCGGTGGAGGCGATGTCCGCCGACGTGGAGCGGGCGCTGCGCGAGCACGGCGTGGCGGAGGTGACGGTCCGCACGGTCCTCTCCCCGCCCTGGACGACGGACGCGATCACAGCCGAGGGCCGCCGCAAGCTGGCCGAGTTCGGGATAGCACCGCCCCGCCCCGGTGCGGGGGCGTCCGGGGACGGCGGGGGGCCGGTCGCGGTCGACCTGGCCATCCGCTGCCCCCACTGCGGCTCGACCGACACCACCCTGCTCAGCCGCTTCTCCTCCACCGCCTGCAAGGCGCTGCGCCGCTGCGCCTCCTGCCGGGAGCCGTTCGACCACTTCAAGGAGCTGCTGTGAGGTTCCATCCGCTTCGGGTCCGCGAGGTCGAGCGGCTCACGGACGACTCGGTGGCCGTGGCGTTCGAGGTGCCGCCCGAGCTGTACGACACCTTCCGCCACGTCCCGGGCCAGCACGTCACCCTGCGGCGCGAGGTGGACGGCACGGAGGTGCGCCGCACCTACTCCGTCTGCTCCCCCGCCGTCCCCGCGCCCGCCGAGCCGGTGCTGCGGGTCGGCATCCGGCTGGTGGAGGGCGGCGCGTTCTCCACCCACGCCGTCAAGGAGCTGTCCGCCGGGGACACGGTCGACGTGATGCCCCCCACGGGCCGCTTCACCCTGCGTCCCCGTCCCGGCCGCTTCGCGGCGGTCGTCGGCGGAAGCGGCATCACACCGGTGCTGTCCATCGCCGCCACGCTGCTGGCCGAGGAGCCTGACGCCCGGTTCTGCCTGATCCGCACCGACCGCACCGCGGCGTCGGCGATGTTCCTGGAGGAGGTCGCCGAGCTGAAGGACCGCCACCCGGACCGCTTCCACCTGGTGCACACGCTCTCCCGCGAGGAGCGCCAGGCGGGCCTGCCCACCGGGCGGCTCGACGCCGAGCGCCTGACCGACCTGCTGCCCGCCCTGCTGCCGGTGCCCGAGGTGGACGGCTGGTTCCTGTGCGGGCCGCACGGGCTGGTCCGGGAGACGGAGCGCGCGCTGGCGGCGCTCGGGGTGCCCGCCACCGCGGTCCACCAGGAGATCTTCCATGTGGACGACGCCTCCCCGGCCGCCGAGAAACGGAACGCCGCCCGCACCGCACCCGGCGGCTCGAAGCTCACCGCCACGCTCGACGGCCGGATGGGCGTCTGGCCGGTCGGCGAGGGCGAGACGCTGCTGGAGACGGTGCTGCGCAACCGCTCCGACGCGCCCTACGCCTGCAAGGGCGGGGTGTGCGGCACCTGCCGTGTGCGGCTGGTCTCCGGCGAGGTGAGCATGGACCGCAACTTCGCCCTGGAGCCGGAGGAGGTCTCGGCGGGGTACGTACTGGCCTGCCAGTCCCGGCCGGTCACCGAGGCCGTCGAGGTGGACTTCGACGCCTGACGGGCCCTGAGGGCCACTGACGGGTCCTGTCAGGCCTTGGGGCTGCTCTGACGGGCTCTTGACGGTCCTGACGGGCACCGAGGCCCCTCGTGCGGCCCTCTCGTACAGCCGGTGGGCCCGGCGCGCTCCCGATCCCCTCCCCGCGCCGGGCCCTCGTCGCACACCTCACGTCCCACGGCGCACGTCCCACGGCATGCGCCGCAGCGCGTCCCGCGCCGCGCATCACGCCACGTGGGCGGCCCCCTGCCCGTCGTTCACCAGCGGCTTTCCGGCCGCCTCCCAGGCCAGCATGCCGCCGTCGACGTTCACCGCGTCGATGCCCTGCCCCAGCAGGTAACGCGTGACCTGCGCCGACCGGCCGCCGACCCGGCAGACCACGTACACCCGCCGGTCCGCGGCCTTCTCGGTAACCTCGCCGAACCGCTCCACGAACTCGCTCATCGGCACGTGCAGAGCCTCCTCTGCGTGCCCGGCCGCCCACTCGTCGTCCTCCCGGACGTCCAGCAGAAGGCCCTCCGGCGGCACCTCCGTGACCTCCACCGAAGGAATCCGGCCGTACTGCATCAGGTCACGCCCCTCTCACCGGCCCCGGCCCTCCGGCGCCGTCTCGCAAGCTCCGCACACTCAGGCCGCCGGTCCGGCCGGCCGCCCACGAACCTAACCCGCCCGTCCGGGCTCCCCGGTCCATCCCGTCCGGCCCGCCCGGCCGGTCAGCTCGGCCAGACGCGCCTCCTTCTCGGCGATCCGCTCACGCAGCCGCCCGGCGATCTCCTCCAGCAGGCCGTCCGGGTCCTCGGGCGCCAGCCTGAGCATGGAGCCGATCGCACCGTCCTCCAGCTCCGCGGCGGCCGCGGCCAGCATCTCCTTCCGCCGCGCCAGCCACTCCAGGCGTGCGTACAGCTCCTCGCCGCGGGCGGCCTCCCGCTCCCGCACGGTCGGAGGTCCGGCGGCCCACTCCTCGGCCAGCGCGGCGAGCGCCTCCTCGTCCCCGTCGGAGTACGCCTTGTTCGCCCGGGTCATGAACTCCTCACGCCGCCCGCGCTCCGCGTCGTCCTGCACCAGGTCCGGATGCGCCGAGCGCACCAGCTCCCGGTACAGGCGCCTGGCGCGCTCACTGGGCCGCACCCGCTCCGGGGGCCGCACCCGCTGCCCGGTGAGCATCGCGACGGCCTCCGGCGGCAGCCCGGCGGAGTCCATCCAGCCCTGGTACAGCTCCTCCACGGCCGGCATCGGCAGGAAGGAGGCGCGTGCCTCGCGCGCCCTGCGCACATCCTCGGGATCGCCCGTGCACGCGGCGACCGCCTCGGCGATCAGGACGTCCAGCTCCTCGATCCGGCCGTACAGCGGGCCGAGCCGCTGCTCGTGCAGCCGGGAGAAGTTCTCCACCTCGACCCGGAAGGTCTCCACGGCGATCTCGTACTCGATCAGCGCCCTCTCGGCCGCGCGCACGGCCCGTTCAAGGCGCTCGACGGCCTCCCCTCCGTCCCTCGGGGCGGCCTCCGAGGCGTCCTGCGGCTCGTGCCCGGCCTGCCGGGCTTCCTGCTGGGCTTCCGGATCCACGGGCTTCCTCGCGACGGCGTTCCACTGCGCCCCGGCCCTGACCGGGACCCTGACCGGGATTCGCGCCGCGGCCCGCCGGGGAGGCTCCCCGGCCGGAGGGCGGCGCCACCCGGCCAGCCTACGGCTCCCCGGGCCCGGGCCTCACACCCCCGCCTGCGCCCCGCCTCCTCCCCGGCCCGCGCTCAGCCCCCACACCCGGCCACCGCGCCCCGGCCCTCAGACGTCCGGCTCGGCCGGCAGCCGCCCGGCGCGCACGGCGGCCGCCAGCTCCGCGTGGTCCCTCTCGGTACGGTCGGCGTAGGCCACCGCGAAGGCGGCCACCGCCTCGTCCAGCTCCTCCGACTTGCCGCAGTACCCCGCCAGCAGCCGCGGATCGGCGCTGTGGGAGTGCGCGCGGGCCAGCAGGGCGCCGGTCATCCGCGCGTAGTCGTCGATCTCGCCGGCGCCCAGCGCCGCCGGATCCACGCTGCCCTTGCGGTTGCGGAACTGCCGTACCTGGTACGGCCGCCCCTCCACCGTCGTCCAGCCCAGCAGTGTGTCGGACACCACCTGCATGTGCTGCTGACCCAGCACCACCCGGCGCCCCTCGTGCCCCGGCTCCGGCCCGGTGATGCCCGCCAGGGCCGTGTACGGCCGCAGCACCGACGGCCGCGCCTCCTTCACCTGGAGCACCAGCGGCCTGCCCCGGTGGTCCAGGAGCAGCACCACGTACGAGCGGGTGCCCACGCTGCCGGTGCCCACGACCCGGAACGCCACGTCGTGGATCGCGTACCGCGCCAGCAGCGGCAGCCGGTCCTGAGGCAGCGTCCCCAGGTACTCCTCCAGCGAGGCGGCCACGGCCGCCGCCTCCGCGTCGGACGCCCTGCGCAGCACCGGCGGGGCGTCCACGAAGACCCGGCCGCCGTCGGCGGTCTCCCGGGTGGACTTGGCGGCGAAGCGCGCGCTGGTGTTGCGCCGGGCCTTCCCGGCGACCCGCCGGAGGGTGCCCAGCAGGTCGTGGGCGTCGGCGTGCGAGACGAGCTCCTCGTCGGCGACGGCGTTCCAGGCGTCGGCCGCCGGCATCCCCGCCAGCAGCCGCAGGGTGTGCCGGTACGCGCCGGCCGCGTCGTACGCGGCCGCCCGGCACACGTCCTCGTCCGCCCCCGCCTCGCGCCCGGCCAGCACCAGGGAGGCGGCCAGCCGCTTGAGGTCCCACTCCCAGGGGCCGCGCACCGTCTCGTCGAAGTCGTTCAGATCGATGGTCAGGCCGCCGCGGGCGTCGCCGTAGAGACCGAAGTTCGCGGCGTGCGCGTCACCGCAGATCTGCGCGCCGACACCGGTGGCGGGCGTGCCGTGCGCCAGGTCGTACGCCATCAGCCCGGCGGAGCCGCGCAGGAACGCGAAGGGCGAGGCGACCATCCGGCCGATCCGGATCGGCACCAGTTCCGCGATCCGGTCCCGGTTGGACTCCTCCACGGCGGCCACCGCGTCCGGCCGCCCCGGGCTCAGCGAGAACTCCGCGTGCGCGTGCCTGGGCACCGTCTCCCGCAGCGCCCTGCCCTCCCGCTTCGGCGCCCGCGGACTCCGCCGGTCCGCGAAACCCGGCACGTACGGCAGCCGCTCGTCCACGGCCCCCACCCCCTGCGACTTACCAGCGGACGGCGGCAGGCCGGCACCGAGTGGGCCGACCCGCGCCGACCGCGACGATCAGCGGGTTCGAAGGTACCCCCGTCCCCGGCGCCGGGCAGCCCCCGCGACGGCCCGCATCGATCCGCACCGGCCGACACCGGCCCGCATCGGTCCGGAACGGTCCGCACCGCCCCGGAACCGCGCCCGGGTCCGAAAACGAAGCGAGCCTCTCACGGTGACCTTCGTCACCGTGAGAGGCTCGCTCTCTGTGCGCGAGGGGGGAGTTGAACCCCCACGCCCTTTCGGGCACTGGAACCTGAATCCAGCGCGTCTGCCTATTCCGCCACCCGCGCATGGGTGTTGCCGCTTTGATTCTCCCACACCCCCGGACTGCTCTCGTCCGGTCCGGCGGGATCGCCTGGCGACACACAGAACATTAGCACGCTGTCCGGGGTGGTCTCACACCCGTATCGACCGCCCACGGTTTGGGACACTGGTCCCGTGCCACCTCTACGATCCGTGTGAGGGTTGACACCCGCGCGCCGGGCCCCGGTGGGGAACCAGCCGTTCTCGCCGCGCGTGGATACGATCAGTAAGCAGTATCGAAAGGCAACGCGTCGTGTGCGACCGCGACCGGCGCACTAGAGCCGTGGGCATCGGGGAAGGAGGTGCACCGTGGGAGTTCTGAAGCGCTTCGAGCAGCGTCTCGAGGGTCTCGTCAACGGCACCTTCGCCAAGGTGTTCAAGTCCGAGGTGCAGCCCGTCGAGATCGCGGGCGCCCTCCAGCGCGAGTGCGACAACAACGCCACCATCTGGAACCGGGAGCGGACGGTCGTCCCCAACGACTTCGTCGTCCAGCTCAGCGCCCCGGACTTCGAGCGCCTCAGCCCCTACGCCGGGCAGCTCGGCGACGAGCTGGCCGGCATGGTGCGCGAGTACGCCAAGCAGCAGCGCTACACGTTCATGGGCTCGGTCAAGGTCGGCCTGGAGCGGGCCGACGACCTCGACACCGGCCTGTACCGGGTGCGCAGCCGCACCCTCGCCTCCAGCACCTCCCAGCACCAGTCCCCCCAGGGCGCACCGCCGCCCGGACAGGCCCCCGGCGCCCCCGGCGGTTACGGATACCCGCCCCAGCGCCCGGCCGGCCCGCCGCCCATGCCGGCCGGCCCGCCCCCCGGACACGCCCCCGGCGCCCCGATGCCGCCCGCCCGGACCCGCCGCTGGATCGAGATCAACGGCACCCGCCACCAGATCTCCCGCCCCACCATGGTGCTGGGCCGTTCCACCGAGACCGACGTGCGGATCGACGACCCCGGCGTCTCGCGGCGCCACTGCGAGATCCGGTCCGGAAACCCCGCGACGATCCAGGATCTGGGCTCCACGAACGGCATCGTGGTGGACGGACAGCACACCACGCGCGCTACGCTCCGCGACGGCTCACGCATCGTCGTGGGCAGCACCACGATCATTTACCGGCAAGCCGAAGGGTGAAGCGGGGGCAATGTCAGAGCTGACCCTGACGGTCATGCGGTTGGGTTTTCTCGCCGTACTGTGGCTGTTCGTCATCATGACCATGCAGGTCATCAGGAGCGACCTCTTCGGCACCCGCGTGACCCAGCGCACGGCCCGCCGCGCCGAGGCCCAGCGTCCTCCCCAGCCGCGCCAGGCCCCGCAGCAGGCGGCCCGCGGCGGGCGGCAGCGCCGCGGCGCCCCGACCAAACTGGTGGTCACCGAGGGGTCGCTCACCGGCACCACCGTGGCCCTCCAGGGGCAGACCATCACGCTCGGCCGGGCCCACGACTCGACGATCGTGCTGGACGACGACTACGCCTCCAGCCGCCACGCCAGGATCTACCCGGACCGCGACGGCCAGTGGATCGTCGAGGACCTCGGCTCCACCAACGGCACGTACCTGGACCGGACCCGGCTCACCACACCGACACCGATCCCGCCCGGTGCGCCGATCCGCATCGGCAAGACGGTCATCGAGCTGCGGAAGTAGTGAACGCGACCATGACGACCGGAGGGTGGGCACCGTGCGGATGTACCCGGAGCCGACGGGCGAGGTGCGCATGAGTCTGTCACTGCGCTTCGCCGCCGGATCGCACAGAGGCATGATCCGCGAGGGCAACGAGGACTCCGGTTACGCCGGTCCCCGGCTGCTCGCGATCGCCGACGGAATGGGCGGCCAGGCCGCCGGCGAGGTCGCCAGCTCGGAGGTGATCTCGATCCTCGTGCAGCTGGACGACGACGTCCCCGGCTCCGACCTGCTCACCTCGCTCGGCACCGCGGTGCAGCGCGCCAACGAGCAGCTGCGCGTCATGGTCGAGGAGGACCCCCAGCTGGAGGGCATGGGCACCACGCTCACCGCCCTGCTGTGGACGGGCCGGCGGCTCGGCCTGGTGCACGTCGGCGACTCCCGCGCGTACCTGCTGCGCGACGGCCGGCTCACCCAGATCACCCAGGACCACACCTGGGTCCAGCGCCTGGTGGACGAGGGCCGGATCACCGAGGAGGAGGCCACCACCCACCCGCAGCGCTCCCTGCTGATGCGCGCGCTGGGCAGCGGCGACCACGTGGAGCCCGACCTGTCCATCCGCGAGGTGCGGGCCGGGGACCGCTACCTGCTGTGCTCCGACGGCCTGTCCGGCGTCGTCAGCCACCAGACGATGGAGGAGACCCTCGCCGCCCACCAGGAGCCGCACGAGACCGTGCAGGAGCTGATCCAGCTCGCCCTGCGCGGCGGCGGCCCCGACAACATCACCTGCATCGTCGCGGACGTCCTGGACGTCGGCGACGACACCCTCGCCGGCCGGCTCAACGACACCCCTGTCATCGTCGGCGCCGTCGCCGAGAACCAGCAGCAGCTCGGCGACCCCGGCACCCTCCAGACCCCCGCCGCCCGCGCCGCCGAACTCGGCCGCGGCGGCGTGCCCCAGCAGCAGTCGTCCGAGGGCCCGCAGGGGAGCTTCGGCCCGCCCGGCAGCGGTGGCGCCACCCCGCCCGCCGGGGCGTTCGGCGCGTACGCGGAGGGCGACTTCGCCAAGCCCCGCAAGCGTTTCAGGTGGCTCAAGCGGATCTTCCTCGGCCTGCTCGTCCTCGGCCTGATCGGCGGCGGCCTGTACGGCGCCCACCGGTGGACCCAGACGCAGTTCTACGTCGGGGCCGACGGCGACCGGGTCGCGATCTACCGCGGCATCAGCCAGAAGCTGGGGTGGCTGCGGCTGAGCGAGGTCGAGCGGAGCTCCTCGGTCGAACTCAAGTACCTTCCCACCTACCAGCGCAACGAGGTCGAGGCCGGCATCTCCATGGACAGCCTCGCCCAGGCGGAGGACCGGCTGGAGAAACTGACGGAGCAGGCCGAGGTCTGCGAGATCGTCGCCACCCAGCGCAGGGAGAAGGAGCGCGCGGAGGCGCAGGCCGACGAGAGCGGCTCCGTCCGCGGCGGCGCCGGGACCGGTGAGCGCTCCGAGCCCTCCGCCTCCCCCGACCCGACCGCGTCTTCCCTCAGCTCCTCCAACTCCGCCGCCACCGCCAGCACCAAGAGCCCGACCGCTCCCACCCCCGGCCCCACCCTTCCGGAGGAGCAGCAGAGGCTCGCCAAGCAGTGCACCACGTCATAGGGGGCCGCACGCCATGAGCACCAGTCACGCCACCGGGAACACCGGCAGCAACACGACGATCTCCCCCGGAGGTCTGCCCAGCCGCCGCAACACCGAGCTGGCGATGCTCGTCTTCGCCGTGCTGATCCCGGTGTTCGCCTACGCCAACGTGGGCCTGGCCATCAACGGCGAGATGCCCGCGGGCATGCTCGGCTACGGCCTCGGCCTCGGTCTGATGGCGGGTGTGGCCCACCTCGTGGTGCGCAGGTTCGCGCCGTACGCCGACCCGCTGATGCTGCCGATCGCCACGCTCCTCAACGGGCTGGGCCTGGTCCTGATCTGGCGGCTCGACCAGTCCGAGAGACTCGCCCTGCGCGGGGAGGGCGCCGCCGCGCCCAACCAGCTGATGTGGTCAGCGCTGGGGATAGCGCTCTTCCTGGCGGTGCTGGTCTTCCTCAAGGACCACCGCATCCTGCAGCGCTACACCTACATCTCCATGGTCGTCGCGCTGATCCTGCTGATCCTGCCGATGTTCTTCCCGGCGGTCTACGGCGCGAAGATCTGGATCACCATCGGCGGGATGTCCATCCAGCCAGGCGAGTTCGCCAAGATCATCATCGCGGTCTTCTTCGCCGGCTACCTGATGGTCAAGCGGGACGCCCTGGCGCTGGCCAGCCGCCGCTTCCTGGGCCTGTACCTGCCGCGCGGCCGCGACCTCGGCCCGATCCTGGTGATCTGGGCCCTGAGCGTGCTCATCCTGGTCTTCGAGACCGACCTGGGCACCTCGCTGCTCTTCTTCGGCCTCTTCGTGGTGATGCTGTACGTGGCCACCGAGCGCACCAGCTGGATCCTGTTCGGCCTCACCCTGGCCGTCGTCGGCGCGGTGACCGTGGCCAGCTTCGAGTCCCATGTGCAGAGCCGCGTCCAGGACTGGCTCGACCCGTTCCACACCGTCCGCGAGACCGGTGAGGTCAACCAGCCCGCGGCGGCCATGTGGGCCTTCGGCTCCGGGGGGATCCTCGGCGCGGGCCTGGGCCAGGGCCACTCCGACCTGATCGGCTTCGCCGCCAAGAGCGACTACATCTTCGCCACCGTCGGCGAGGAGCTGGGACTGACCGGCGTCATGGCGATACTGCTGCTGTACGGCCTGCTGGTCGAGCGCGGCATCCGCACCGCCCTGGCCGCCCGCGACCCGTTCGGCAAGCTGCTGGCCGTCGGGCTCTCCGCGGCCTTCGCCATCCAGGTCTTCGTGGTGGCCGGCGGCGTGATGGCCCTGATCCCGCTGACCGGCATGACCATGCCCTTCATGGCGCAGGGCGGCTCGTCGGTCATCGCCAACTGGGCACTGGTCGCGATCCTGCTGAAGATCAGCGACACCGCCCGGCGTCCCGCCCCCGCTCCCGCGCCCTCACCCGATGTCGAGATGACCCAGGTGGTCCGATCGTGAACAAGCCCCTGCGCCGTATCGCCATCTTCTGCGGTCTGCTCATGGTCGCCCTGATGGTCCGCAGCAACTGGATCCAGTTCGCCCAGGGCGACGAGCTGAGGAACGACCCGAAGAACCGCCGCGTCGCCATCGAGCGCTACGGCCAGCCGCGCGGCAACATCATCGTCGACGGCAAGGCCATCACCGGCTCCAAGGAGACCGAGGGCACCGACTTCAAGTACAAGCGGACGTACAAGAACGGCGAGATGTGGGCCCCCGTGACCGGCTACGCCTCCCAGGCGTACGGCGCCACCCAGCTCGAGTCGATCTACGACGGCATCCTCACCGGCGACGACGACCGGCTGTTCTTCAACCGCACCATCGACATGTTCACCGGCAAGGACCAGAAGGGCGGCAACGTCGTCACGACGCTGGACGCCGACGTCCAGAAGGCCGGCTTCGAGGCGATGGGCGACAAGAGGGGCGCCGCCGTCGCGATCAACCCCGAGACGGGCGCGATCCTGGGCCTGATCAGCACCCCCTCGTACGACCCGTCCTCCTTCGCGGGCAACTCCTCCAAGGACGCCAAGGCCTGGAGCAGGCTCCAGAAGGAGAACAACGAGGACGAGCCGATGCTCAACCGGGCGCTGCGCCAGACCTACCCGCCCGGCTCGACGTTCAAGGTCGTCACCGCCGCCGCGGCGCTGGAGAGCGGCATGTACGACATCGACGAGAAGACCGACACCCCGGACCCGTACACGCTGCCGCAGAGCACCACCGACCTGGGCAACGACGGCAACCACCCCTGTGAGAACGCCTCGCTGCGGGTGGCCATGCAGTGGTCCTGCAACACCGTCTTCGCCAAGATCAGCGACGAGCTCGGCAACGAGAAGATGATCGAGTACTCCGAGCGGTTCGGTTTCGGGCAGGAGCACTTCGTCCCGGTCCGCGCCGTCGAGTCCGTGTACCCCGAGGACAACCGGCCGCAGAACGCCATGGCCGGCATCGGCCAGGCGTCCAACCGCGCCACCCCGCTCCAGATGGCCATGGTGGCCGCCGCCGTCGCCAACGACGGCAAGATGATGGAGCCGTACATGATGGACCAGCTCGTCGCGCCGAGCCTCAACGTCGTCGAGGAGCACAAGCCCAGGGAGCTGGGCGAGGTCGCCTCGGCGGAGAACGCCCAGAAGCTCCAGCAGATGATGGAGACGGTCGTCGAGAAGGGCACGGGAACCCCCGCGCAGATCGACGGCGTCACAGTGGGCGGCAAGACCGGTACCGCGCAGCACGGCGAGAACAACGAGAAGAACCCGTACGCCTGGTTCATCTCGTACGCCAAGACCTCCGACGGCTCGACCCCGATCGCCGTCGCGGTCGTCATCGAGAGCGCCGACGTCCTCCGGGACGACATCGCGGGCAGCAAGCTGGCCGCCCCGGTGGCCAAGGCCATGATGGAGGCGGCTCTCGACGGCAGGAGGTGACCGGGGCACCGGTCACGTCGGCGGTCACGCCATCGGTCGCGTCCCGGCCCGCCACACGGTCCGGGTACCGTATGCCGAGCAGCACCGCCGGACCGCGCAGGGAGACGGTCAGGACGCACGGAGAGGGCTGGAGACTATGGAAGAGCCGCGTCGCCTCGGCGGCCGGTACGAGCTGGGCTCGGTGCTCGGCCGGGGTGGTATGGCCGAGGTCTACCTCGCCCACGACACCCGCCTGGGCCGCACCGTCGCGGTGAAGACCCTCCGGGTGGACCTCGCGCGCGACCCCACGTTCCAGGCCCGCTTCCGCCGTGAGGCGCAGTCCGCCGCCTCCCTCAACCACCCGGCGATCGTCGCCGTCTACGACACCGGCGAGGACTACGTCGACGGGATCTCCATCCCGTACATCGTCATGGAGTACGTGGACGGCTCGACCCTGCGCGAGCTGCTGCACTCCGGGCGCAAGCTGCTGCCCGAGCGCTCCCTGGAGATGTGCGTCGGCATCCTCCAGGCGCTGGAGTACTCGCACCGCAACGGCATCGTCCACCGCGACATCAAGCCCGCGAACGTCATGCTGACGCGCAGCGGGCAGGTCAAGGTGATGGACTTCGGCATCGCCCGCGCCATGGGCGACTCCGGCATGACCATGACCCAGACCGCCGCCGTCATCGGCACCGCCCAGTACCTCTCCCCGGAGCAGGCCAAGGGCGAGACGGTCGACGCCCGCTCCGACCTGTACTCCACCGGCTGCCTGCTGTACGAGCTGCTGACGGTCAGACCCCCGTTCGTCGGTGACTCCCCCGTCGCGGTGGCGTACCAGCACGTGCGCGAGGAGCCGCAGCCGCCCAGCTCCTTCGATCCCGAGATCACGCCCGAGATGGACGCCATCGTCCTCAAGGCGCTGGTGAAGGACCCGGACTACCGCTACCAGTCCGCCGACGAGATGCGCGCCGACATCGAGGCGGCCCTCGACGGCCAGCCGGTCGGCGCCGCGGCCGCCATGGGGGCGGCCGCCTACGGCACGGGCGGCGGCTACCACCCCGACGACCAGCCCACCACCGCGCTGCGCGCCGCGGCCCCGGCGTCCGCGCAGACGTCGATGCTGCCGCCGATGCGCGACGACGACGGCGGCTACGGCTACGACGAGCGGCCCGACCGGCGGCGCGGCGGCGGGAACCGCAACCAGCTCTCCACGATCCTGCTGGTCCTCGGCGGCATCCTGGTGCTGGTCGGCGCGATCTTCATCGGCAAGGTGATCTTCACCCCCAGCGACAACAACCCGAAGGTGCCGAACCTGATCGGGGAGACCTTCGAGGAGGCCGAGCAGAAGGCGGTCAACTCCAGGCTCAAGGTCGCCAAGGGCGGCAGCGAGTTCTGCGAGGAGAGGAAGGGCACCGTCTGCAGGACCGATCCGGTGGCCGGCACCGAGATCGAGGAGGGTGAGACGATCACCCTGATCATGTCCAAGGGCCCCAGCGAGGTCGAGGTCCCGGACGTCGTCGGTGAGACGGCGGACGACGCCGAGCAGGAGCTGAAGGACGCGGGCTTCGAGGTCGAGCGCGAGACCGAGGTCTCGGAGCAGCCGGCCGGCACCGTCACCGAGCAGGATCCGGGGAGCGGCGAGAAGGCCAAGCCGGGTGCCACCGTCACCATCACGGTGGCCCGGGAGGACGAGCGGCCGACCGTGCCGCCCGTCGTGGGGCAGGACTTCGAGTCCGCGAAGAGCCAGCTGGAGAACCTGGGCTTCGTCGTCGAGCGGGCCGAGCAGGAGAACGGGGAGAAGCCTCCGAACACCGTGCTCCAGCAGAGCCTGCCCGCCAACCAGAAGGCCGAGGCCGGTTCCACCATCACCCTGATCGTGGCCAAGGCGCCCGCGGAGGAGCAGGTGGCCGTCCCCGGCATCCCGGCGGGGACACCGCTCAAGGACGCCCGCAAGACGCTCCAGGACGCCGGCTTCAACGTCGCCGTGTCGGGCCCCGACGACGGCAAAGCCGTCGTCCTCACCACCGACCCGCCCGCCGGCACCCAGCTCAAGAAGGGTGACACGGTCACCGTGCGCACCTTCGGCGGCGGCGGGGACGGGGGCGGTGGAAACGGCGGGCCGGGCGGCGGCGGCTTCATCGAGGGGATGACCGGCGGGGACGACTGATCCCGCCGGGCGCCCACCGCCCGTACGCAGGACTCCGCGCACAGCGCACGGCCGAGGGCCCCGACCGGAAGCGGAAGCGACCGGTTGGGGCCCTCGGCCGTTCCGTGTCATCTTCCCGGGCCGGACGGGCGGGCGGCAGGCGGGCGGTACGCGCGGCGGCCGCCGTGTGCGCGGGCCGCGGCGCACGGGCCGCCGTGTGCGCCGGTCAGCACGTACCGGTCAGCGCAGTTCCTCGGGCGGGGTGCGCCGCTCGTCCACCTTCTCGGTGCGCACCAGCTCGCCCCACACGATGTAGCGGTAGTCGGAGGTGAGGATGGGGGTGCAGGTCGTCAGGGTGATGTACCGGCCGGCCTTCTTCTTCCCGGACTCCTCGGGTACGTCCGCCAGCACGCCGACGTTGTACTTGGAGGTCTTGGGGAGCGTCTCGTAGACCTTGTAGACGTACCAGGTGTCCTCGGTCTCCACCACGATCGGATCGCCCTCGGCGATCTTGTGGATGTCGTGGAACTTGGCGCCGTGGCCGTCGCGGTGCGCGGCCAGCGAGAAGTTGCCCTTGCCCTCCCACGGCGGGGTGGCCTCCACGGGGTCGGTGTAGTAGCCGGCGACGCCCTTGTTCAGCTTCTCGGTGTCGGTGCCCTTCTTGATCAGCACCTCGCCGCCCATCGAGGGCACATGGAGGAAGCCGACGCCGTCCCCGCCCTCGTACTCCTTCTTCCCCTCGCCGGCCGGCCCGTCCTCCGCCCAGCTCTCGCGCACCTCGTTGCCGTCGCGCTCGGCCTCGCGGTTGGCGAGCACGTTCGTCCACCACAGCGAGTAGGCGACGAAGAGGCCCAGCACCACACCGGCGGTGATCAGCAGCTCACCCAGCAGGCTGACGACGGCGGCGAGCCGCGGGCGCCCGCGGCGGGGTGCTGGGGGCGGATCCGTCCGCGCACCGTTGTCCTGGTCGATCACTACCACCCGACGCACCGCCCGTTCCCCTCCGCAGTTCCTGCGCGCAGGCTATCGGACGAGGGCGTCCGGCTTCCCCTCGCTGCGCGGGCGCTCCTCGGCCAGCTTCCCCCAGACGATCATCCGGTACTTCGAGGTGAACTCGGGCGTGCAGGTGGTCAGGGTGATGTACCGCCCGGGCCCGGTGAACCCCGATCCCTTGGGGACGGGGTCGATGACGCTGACGTTCGACGGCAGGGTGGAGTCGAGGCGGTTGGCCATCTCGTAGACGTAGTAGGTGTCCTTGGTCTCGACCACGATCGGGTCGCCCGGGTCGAGCTTGTTGATGTAGCGGAACGGCTCGCCGTGGGTGTTGCGGTGCCCGGCCACCGCGAAGTTGCCCTTCTCGTCCCAGGGCATCGCCGTCTTCAGGGGCTCCTCGCCGTAGTGGCCGACCATGCCCCGGTCGAGGACGCCGTCCTCGTCCACGCCCTCGGCGACGGGCACCTTCACGTCCAGCTTGGGGATGTGCATGATCGCGAAGCCCTGGCCGGCGGAGAAGGCCCCGGGGTCGCGGTTCTCGTCCCCCTTCTCGCCCCACCGCTGCTCCAGCTTCTTCGCCTCGTCGCCCGCTTGGCGGTCGGCGATCACGTTCGTCCACCACAGCTGGTAGGACACGAACAGCAGCATCACCACGCCGAGTGTGATGAACAGCTCTCCGACGACCCGGCTGGCGACCACCATCGGGCTCTCCCGGCTCGCCCGCTGGGCCCGCCGCCGTGCGGCGCGGCCGCCGGGCCGGTTCTCACCGGCCGCCGACGCGGAACCGGAGGCGGAACCGGAGGCGGGGGGCTCCTCGCGCGGGGCCGGGCGTACGGCCTCCACCCGGCGCAGCGCCATCGTCTCGTCCGCCGGGAGGTGCGCCTGCCGGAGCGCCATCGTCTCGTCGTCGAGGGCGGGCGCGGGCGCCGGTGCGGGTGCGGGAGCGGGCACGACGGGCCCGGGAGCCGGGGCGGCCGGTCGGTACGCCTCCGCGTAGGGCTCCGCACGGGGCTCCGCGTACGGCTGGGCGTGCGGCTCGGGGTACGGCTCGGCATGCGGCTGGGAGTAGGGCGCGTACCGCGGCGTGTGCTCCTCCGGCCGCTCCTCCCCCCGCACCGGCTCCTGTCCCGGCAGCGGGTCGTTCAGCGGGTCGGCGAGCCGTCCCACCGCGGCCTCGAAGGCCTGCTGCTCGGCCTGCTCCGCATAGGCGTCGGCGGGCGGGCCGGCATGGGCGTCGGCGGGCGGGCCGGCCCGGTGGCGTCCGGTGAGCGGGTCGCCCCCGTAGGTGCCCTCCGGACGCAGGGCCGTCACGCCCCGACCACGGGGGCCAACCCCCGCGAGCGCTCCACGGCGCCGGTGTCACCGCACTCCGCGAGCCAGTTGGCGAGCATCAGGTGGCCCCACTCGGTGAGCACCGACTCGGGGTGGAACTGCACTCCCTCCACCGGCAGTTCGCGGTGGCGCAGCCCCATGACGACGCCCGTCTCCGTCCAAGCGGTGACCTCCAGCTCCGCCGGGACGGTGGCGGGCTCGACGGCGAGCGAGTGGTACCGGGTGGCGGTGAAGGGGGAGGGCAGCCCGGCGAAGACGCCGCCTTCACCGTGGCTGACCAGCGAGGTCTTGCCGTGCAGCAGTTCCGGCGCCCGGTCCACCACGCCGCCGTACGCCACGGCCATGGACTGCATGCCCAGGCAGACGCCGAAGACCGGCACACCGGTCGCGGCGCAGTGCCGGACCATATCGACGCAGACCCCGGCCTCCTCGGGCGTGCCCGGCCCGGGGGAGAGCAGCACCCCGTCGAAGGAGTCCCGCGCGTGCTCGGGGCGGACCTCGTCGTTGCGGAGCACCTCGCACTCGGCGCCGAGCTGGTAGAGGTACTGGACGAGGTTGAAGACGAAGCTGTCGTAGTTGTCGACGACCAGGATGCGCGCGCTCATCGTGCCTGCCCCGATCCGGCGCGGCCCTCGTCGACCGTCACGTCGCTGAACGGGAGCAGGGGCTCCGCCCAGGGGAAGACGTACTGGAAGAGCACGTAGACGACCGCCAGGGCCAGTACGAACGAGAGCAGCGCCCGTACGAGCGTGTTGCCCGGCAGATGCCGCCAGATCCAGCCGTACATGCCGTGTAGCCGTCCCTTCTGTTACTCGCGCAACCAGAGTACGGGTACGCGGGCCCGGCGGGAGGCACAAGTCCCGCAATGCGTCGCAGGCCACCCCGGGTTCAGCCGCCGGCCGTCTCCCCCGCCTCGCCCACCGGTGTGCTCCGGGACAGGTCGACCGCGCCCGAGTAGCCGGGGAGGGTCACCTCGTCGTGTTCGTCCACCGACCAGCCCAGACCGTAGGCGTCGACGTACTCCCGGTAGTTGCGGACGGCGGGCGCGGCGTCCAGCGCCTCGCGCATCCGGTCCGGGTCGCCGACGGCGGTGACGGTGTACGGCGGGGAGTACAGGCGGCCCTGGAGGATGAGGGTGTTGCCCACGCAGCGCACCGCGCTGGTGGAGATCAGCCGCTGGTCCATGACCTTCATGCCCTCGGCCCCGCCCGCCCACAGCGCGTTGACCACGGCCTGGAGGTCCTGCTGGTGGACGACGAGGTCGTTGGGCTGGGGCTCGGGGATGCCGGGCATGCGGGCGGTGGCGTCGGGCGGGGCGTCGTCGAGTGTGACGGTGAGGCCGGCCCCGGAGAGCTTCCTGGTCCCCGCCGCCCGCTCCAGCTCCTCGAAGACGCGCTTCTCGGTCTCCGTGCCGCCGCTGTCGCGCCGGGCGAGGGCGTCGACCTCGCGGCGCAGGGCGCCCACGGACTCGTTCAGCGCCTCGATGTCGTCGCTGCGGGCCTCGATGAGGTCGGACAGGCGCAGCATCGAGTCGTCGGTGCGCAGATCGGTGCCCTGCGCGGTGTTGAAACTGACCCAGAAGAGGAAGCCCGCGAGGGCGAAGACGCCCGCCGTGGCGAGCCGCACGGGCCGGAAGCGGGAACCGGTCACCTTACCCTTGTCTCCTTCCAGCACGCGGAAGTACTACGCTAACGGAATCAGGGATCGTCCCCTCCCCGGCCTCCCTCCGGATCCCGAACCGGACCCCGACCGGGGGGAGGGCCACCACGAACAGGCCCTCGCGGTCACGCAGCGCATCGACAGGAGAGTCCCTCGTGCCGAAGTCACGGATCCGCAAGAAGGACGAGTTCACGCCGCCGCCGGCGAAGCAGGCCACGAACATCAGCCTCACCTCGGGGCGGAGCTGGGTCGCACCGCTGATGCTGGCGCTGTTCCTGATCGGGCTCGCATGGATCGTCGTCTTCTACGTGACGACGGGCGACCTGCCGGTCCGGTCGATCGGCAACTGGAACATCGTGGTGGGCTTCGGCTTCATCGCGGCGGGGTTCGTCGTCTCCACGCAGTGGAAGTAGCCGCAGCCACAGCCGCGGCACCACCGGACCAGGCCACACCCCGGTCGCACCCCGGCCACGACCCGGCCGGGCGCGGCCCGCGGCAGCGTTATCCACAGGTCTTCCACAGCCCTGGGAAAACTTCAGAAGATCTGTGGATAACTTTTCCAGCCTGTCTGTCGTTATGACCGGTGACCCTCGGTAGACGAAGGGGCCCAGCCCCCGTCTCCCTGGGGAAACACGCATGTGCCCGGCCGCGACGGCTCGTGTCGACGGCTGCCCACACCATGCACAGGGTCGGTCACCTGTTGTGGATAACCTCTGGCCACAGCTCTGCGCGCAGCGTCGCCGGCCGACGGTCAGCGGCCGAGCAGCTCCACCGTACGCACCACGCAGACGACCGCGATCACCAGCAGCACCGCGGCCATGGTCCCGTACTGCACCAGCGCGCGCCGGGCGCGCGGGGCGTACACCATCGCGTAGGCGATGACCGCTCCCACCACCAGACCGCCGACGTGGGCCTCCCAGGCGATGTTCGGAAGCCTGAAGGTGATGAACAGGTTGATCGCCAGCAGCACCAGGATGGGGCGCATGTCGTACCGCATCCGCCGCACCAGCACGGCGGTGGCGCCGAACAGCCCGTAGATCGCGCCCGAGGCGCCCAGCGACTCCTGGTTCTGCGCGGCGAGCAGATACGTCAGGGCGCTGCCGCCCAGTGCGGACAGCAGGTACAGCGCCAGGAACCGCCAGCGGCCCAGCGCCGCCTCCAGCTGCGGGCCGAGCCACCACAGCGCCAGCATGTTGAAGCCGATGTGCCAGATCTCCTGGTGCAGGAAGGCGGAGGTCAGCATGCGGTGCCACTCGCCGTCCGCGACTCCGACCCAGTCGGCCGCCGCCGGATCGTAGGCGTAGCCCAGCATCGTCAGCGCGCCGAGCAGCGAGCGGTCGTCGGCCGCGAGCACCGCGAAGAAAACCGCCGCGTTGATCCCCAGCAGCACCTTGGTGACCAGGCGCTGGTCGGCGGCGACGGTACCGCCCGCCAGGGTGCGCGGCCGGGCGTCGCCCGCGGCGCGGCCCGTACCGGAGCCGCCGCGCACGCACTCGGGGCACTGGTAGCCGACCGAGGCCGGGATCATGCACTCGGGGCAGATCGGCCGGTCGCAGCGGGCACAGGAGATACCGGTCTCCCTCTCCGGGTGACGGTAGCAGCGCGGCATCGCCGGCCGCGCCCCGTCCTGCTGGTCCTCCATGGCCACCTCAACGCCCCCTCACGACGGACACGGCACGCCCCGCCCACGGGCTGGCATACCCACACGGACGGAGAACACCGCCCTCTCCGTCCTACGGACGGGCAGGGCGGCGGGTTCCCGCAGGGCGGCCCGGCCGCGCGGCGTGCGCGAGGCCGGGCCCGTCGGCGCCGTCGGCACCGCTCAGCGTCTCTCAGCGCTTCTCAGCGCTTCTCAGCGCTTCTCGATGATCACCGACTCGATGACGACGTCCTGCAGCGGACGGTCGGTGCGCTGGTTGGTCGGGGTGGTCGCGATGGCGTCCACGACCCGCCGGCCCGCCTCGTCGGCGACCTCGCCGAAGATGGTGTGCTTGCCGGTCAGCCATGCCGTCGGGGAGACGGTGATGAAGAACTGCGACCCGTTGGTGCCCGGGCCGGCGTTGGCCATCGCCAGCAGGTACGGCTTGTTGAAGGCCAGGTCCGGGTGGAACTCGTCACCGAACTCGTAGCCCGGGCCGCCGGTGCCGTTGCCCAGCGGGTCACCGCCCTGGATCATGAAGCCGCTGATCACCCGGTGGAAGACCGTGCCGTCGTACAGCCGGTCCGTGGACTTCTTCCCGGTGGCCGGGTGGGTCCACTCGCGCTTCCCCTCGGCGAGCTCGACGAAGTTCTTGACCGTCTTCGGGGCATGGTCCGGGAAGAGCCGGATGGTGATGTCGCCCTGGTTGGTCCTCAGGGTGGCGTAGAGCTGCTCGGCCACGGTCTACCTTCCATCTGCGCTTTCGGAACCCCTTGATCCTCGCACAGCCGCACCCCCGGCACCGTGCGGCGGGGGTGCGGCCGAACGGGTCGCGGGGCCCCGTGAGCCGCACGGGCCGGAGGAATCCCAGGAACGCGGGAGCGGCGCGAACGGCGCGAACGGCGCGAGCGACAGAAATACGCCATAGCCCGTATGCCCGTTGAGACATGCCTCGACACTGTTGTGAAGGCATGATCTCCACCATGGGTGGAAGGCGGAAGACACACGCCACCGATGAGGAGGAGATCCCGTGACCCGCATGGACAGCGTGCGCAGCGCGACCGACAACGCGAGGGAGACCGTGCGGCACGCCGCGGAAGCGGTGGCGCCGAAGGTGGCCCTCGCGGCCGGACAGGCCCGGTCCACGGTGCGCGGGCAGTACGCCGCCCGTGTCGCGCCGCGGCTGGAGCAAGCCCGCGAGACCCTGCCCCCCGCGGTCGACCTGGCCGCCGCCCGGGCGGCCCACCGGCACTGTGGTTCCTGCGCGGAGCCAGCCGGCCCGGAAGAGCTGGTCGCGGCGGTGGCCGAGGGTGGATCGGGACAGTCCGGTGGCACGCTGGAGCTCGCCGCGGGTGGTCGCCTGCCCGCTGCGGACCAGTCGCAGCAGATGTCCCGCGCTGGATTGGTTCCCGGTCATACGGTCATCTTCTCCGTAC
>NZ_JBKJFM010000058.1:0-31983 GCF_046614825.1 Streptomyces nanhaiensis | reverse complement strand
TGCCACCCGGCGCGCCGGGACCCCCGGGCGGGGGCGGGGCGCCGCCCCCGGGCGCGGGTCACGGCCGCGGCGCGGTGAGCGCGTCGCGCTGGGCCCCGCCGGACGCGGCGACGAGCTCGTCGAGCGTCTGGGGCGGACGTACGGTCGCGAAGCACACGCCCTGACCACCGCTGACGCCGCCACCGCTGCCGCCGTCGCTGCCGTCCGCCGCGGCGCTCGCGGCGTCCCCGAGGGTGAAGCCGTACACGCCCGGTCTGGGCAGGCTGTTGTAGTCGAACGGGGTGGAGAAGTAGTACGCCCCCGTGTCCAGCAGCGCCACCAGGTCGCCGGACGCCAGTTCCGGCAGTTCCCGGCCGCGCGCCACGAGGTCGCCGGCGAAGCAGCAGGGCCCGGCGATGTCCTGCACCACGGGCGCGCCCCGCTTGGGCCGGCCCAGCCCGTCGTAGGCGGCGACCCGCAGCGGCCACGCCTCGGGTGCGAAGACCGTCCGCACGGCGACCTGGGCGCCCGCGTGGGTGACCGCTATCGGGCGGCCCCCGGAGCTCTTGGCGTACTCCACCCGGGCCAGCACCAGCCCGCACTTGGCCAGCACCGACCGTCCGAACTCGGTGACCAGCCCGTAGCGCCCGTCGAACAGGCCGGGGACGGTGTCGCGCAGCAGCCGGGCGTACTCGGCGAAGGTCGGGGAGACCTCCTCGGAGCCGAAGTTGACCGGGAGGCCGCCGCCGATGTCGAGGGTGTCGATCCGCCGTTCCCCGGCGGCCCGGTTGACCTCCTCGGCCAGTTCGTAGGTGGCGGCCACACCCGCGGCCATCTTCTCCAGCGGCATGCCCTGGGAGCCGACGTGGCAGTGCAGCCGGGTGATCCAGGGACGCTCCGCACAGGCGCGTACGACGAACTCGCGCGCCCCTTC
The DNA here is from genome assembly GCF_046614825.1 of Streptomyces nanhaiensis. Lineage (NCBI taxonomy): Bacteria > Bacillati > Actinomycetota > Actinomycetes > Kitasatosporales > Streptomycetaceae > Streptomyces > Streptomyces nanhaiensis. The sequence continues at coordinate 31,070 of NZ_JBKJFM010000058.1, read as the reverse complement.
GTCCTGGAGGGCGAACCCGAACTTCGAGGTGGCCGTCGCGGTGCTCATCGCGCCGATGCTGCCGCCGCCGAGCTGCGGGTTGACGCGCAGGCCGACGGGCGAGGCGGACCGGCCGCCGGGGAGGGAGGGCAGGGCACCGGGAGCCATCAGGGCGTCCAGGCGCTCCAGCTCCTGGCGGTTGTCCGCGTTGAGCGCGATGCCCAGCTCCAGGGCCTCGCGCAGTTCGCCGGCGGTCTTGGCGGGGGAGTCCAGGACGATGCGCTCCGGCCCGACCCCGGCGGCCCGGGCCAGGGCCAGCTCGCCGGGGCTGGCGACCTCGCAGCCCAGCCCGCAGTCGTCGAGCAGCCGCAGCACGGGGACCAGGGAGGAGGCCTTCACCGCGAAGGAGTGCAGCACGGGCTGGCCGGGGGCGGTCACCTCGTCGAAGGCGGCGTGCAGGGCCGCGGCCGTCTCCCGTACGGACGCCACGTCCAGCAGGGCCGCGACCGGGTGCTCGTCCGAGAGCAGCCCGCGGGCGACGGCGGCCCGCACGGCGGCGTCGCGGCGGGCCGCGGCCGCGGCGGCCCGCGGGCTCCCGGAGGTCTCCGAGGTCCCGGGGGTGCCGGGGACTTCGGGGGACTCCGAGGATCTGGAGGACTCCGGCGGAACGGCGGCGCGGTGCGTGTAAGCCATGCACACAAGACAAACACGGCCGGAGCAGGCGGACGACACCACCCGTTGACTAGTTCTATTCAGTGAATAGAGTTGATGTAGTAACCAATTCAATTCCGGAGGCAGGGGACCATGGCAGACCTCTCAGGGCCCTCGGGGCCGCGAACCGTACGGGCCCCGCGCGGCTCCGCACTGACCGCCCGGGGCTGGCAGCAGGAGGCCGCCCTGCGGATGCTGCGGAACAACCTCGACCCCGAGGTCGCCGAGCACCCCGAGAAGCTCGTCGTCTACGGCGGCACCGGCAAGGCGGCCCGCGACTGGCGCTCCTTCGACGCCATGGTCCGCACCCTCACCACCCTGGGACCGGACGAGACGATGCTCGTCCAGTCGGGCCGCCCGGTCGGCGTGCTGACCACCCACGAGTGGGCGCCGCGCGTGCTGATCGCCAACTCCAACCTGGTGGGCGACTGGGCCAACTGGGAGGAGTTCCGCCGTCTGGAGGCGCTCGGGCTCACCATGTACGGCCAGATGACGGCCGGCTCGTGGATCTACATCGGCACCCAGGGCATCCTCCAGGGCACCTACGAGACCTTCGCCGCCGTCGCCGCCAAGCGGTTCGGCGGCTCGCTGGCCGGGACGATCACCCTCACCGCCGGACTCGGCGGCATGGGCGGCGCCCAGCCGCTGGCGGTCACCATGAACGGCGGCGTGGCCATCTGCGTCGACTGCGACCCGCGGGCCGTCGAGCGCCGCATCGGGCACCGCTACCTCGACGTGCGCGCCGACTCCCTCGACCACGCCCTGCGGCTCGCCACCGAGGCCCGCGACGCCCGCCGCCCGCTGTCGATCGGGGTGCTGGGCAACGCCGCCGAGGCGGTGCCGCGCCTGCTGGCCATGGGCGCGCCGGTCGACATCGTCACCGACCAGACCTCCGCCCACGATCCGCTGGCCTACCTGCCGCTGGGCGTCGACTTCGCGGACATGGCCTCCTACGCCGCCGAGAAGCCCGCCGACTTCACCGCGCGGGCACGGGAGTCGATGGCCCGCCACGTGGAGGCGATGGTCGGCTTCCAGGACGCCGGCGCCGAGGTCTTCGACTACGGCAACTCCATCCGCGGTGAAGCGCGGCTGGCCGGTTACGACAGGGCGTTCGCCTTCCCCGGCTTCGTACCGGCCTACATCCGGCCGCTGTTCTGCGAGGGCAGGGGGCCCTTCCGCTGGGCCGCGCTCTCGGGCGACCCCAAGGACATCGCCGCCACCGACCGCGCCGTGCTCGACCTCTTCCCCGAGAACGAGTCCCTGGCCCGCTGGATCCGGATGGCAGGGGAGCGGGTGCACTTCCAGGGCCTGCCCGCCCGCATCTGCTGGCTCGGCTACGGGGAGCGCGACCGGGCCGGCGAGCGCTTCAACGACATGGTGGCCTCCGGCGAGATCTCGGCCCCGCTGGCCATCGGCCGCGACCACCTGGACTGCGGCTCGGTGGCCTCGCCGTACCGCGAGACCGAGGCCATGCTCGACGGCTCCGACGCCATCGCCGACTGGCCGCTGCTCAACGCCATGGTCAACGTGGCGTCCGGAGCCTCCTGGGTCTCCATCCACCACGGCGGCGGCGTCGGGATGGGCCGCTCGATCCACGCCGGACAGGTCACCGTCGCCGACGGCACGCCGCTGGCCGGGGAGAAGATCCGCCGGGTGCTCACCAACGACCCGGGCACGGGCGTCATCCGCCATGTGGACGCCGGGTACGAGCGCGCGGAGGAGGTCGCCGCGGAGCGCGGGGTGCGCGTCCCGATGCGCGAGGACGGCGGGGACGGCACGGGCGGCGGCGAGCCCGGCGGCGGGTCCGGGAGCGCCCGGTGAGGCCGGGCGCCTCCTTCCACGAGATGTGGCGGGAGCTGCTGCCCGTCGGGCGGTCGGCGGCCACCGGCGGCTACCGGCGCCACGCCTGGACCGGCGCGGACGCCGAGTGCCGGGCGTGGTTCCGCGAGCAGGCCGAGGCACGCGGACTGGCGTACGAGACGGACCGCAACGGCAACCAGTGGGCCTGGCTGGGGGGCTCCGGCGGCTCCGGCGGGGCTGCCGGAGACGCCGTGGTGACCGGCTCGCACCTGGACTCCGTGCCCGACGGCGGCGCCTTCGACGGGCCGCTGGGCGTGGTGTCGGCCTTCGCCGCCCTCGACGAGCTGCACGGCAGGGGCGTACGCCCGGCCCGGCCGCTGGCGGTGGTCAACTTCGCCGACGAGGAGGGCGCCCGCTTCGGCCTCGCCTGCGTCGGCTCCCGGCTGGCCGCCGGGCAGCTCACCGCGGAGCAGGCCCGGGAGCTGCGCGACGACTCCGGCGTCTCGCTGCCGCAGGCCATGGAGCGCGCCGGGCACGACCCCGACGCCATCGGGCCCGACCCCGAACGGCTCGCCCGCATCGGCGTGTTCGTCGAGCTCCACATCGAGCAGGGCCGCAACCTCGCCGCGGACGGGCCCCCCGCCGCGGACGGCGCGGACACGGCGTCCGCCGGCGGGCGCGCGGTGGGCGTCGCCTCCGCGATCTGGCCGCACGGCCGCTGGCGGTTCGACTTCCACGGCGAGGCCAACCACGCCGGGACCACCCGCCTGGAGGACCGCCGCGACCCGATGCTCACCTACGCCAACACCGTCCTGGCCGCCCGGAAGAAGGCCCGGCTGGCCGGGGCGCTGGCCACCTTCGGCAAGGTCGCCGTCGAGCCGAACGGCGTCAACGCCATCGCCTCCCTGGTGCGCGGCTGGCTCGACTCCCGCGCGCCCGACGAGGAGACCCTGGCCGCCGTCGTCGCCGAGATCGAGCGCTCGGCCGCCGAGCGCGGCGTACGCGACGGGGTGCGGGTGGCCGTCACCCGGGAGTCCGCCACGCCCGTGGTGGAGTTCGCCCACGGGCTGCGCGACCGCATCGCGGCCCGGCTCGGCGGAGCGCCCGTGCTGCCCACCGGCGCGGGGCACGACGCGGGCATCCTCTCCGCCGAGATCCCCACCGCCATGCTCTTCGTGCGCAACCCCACCGGTGTCTCGCACTCGCCCGCGGAGTCGGCCCAGGAGGACGACTGCGTCGCCGGGGTGCGGGCACTGGCCGACGTGCTGGAGGACCTGGCGTGCCCGTGACCCCTCGCTCCCCGGCCCCCGGCCCGTCGCTCCCCGGGCCCGTGTACTGGGCCGAGTACGCCTGGATCGGCGGCACCGTCGAGCCCGGCACGGTGATCGAGACGGCCGGCGGCCGGATCACCGCCGTACGCACCGGGGCGCCAGCCCCGCCGCCCGGCGCCGAACCGCTGCGCGGCCTGACCGTCCCCGGCCTGGCCAACGCGCACTCCCACGCCTTCCACCGCGCCCTGCGCGGCACCGTGCAGATCGGCTCCGGCACGTTCTGGACGTGGCGGCGGGTGATGTACTCCGTCGCCGACCGCCTCACCCCCGAGAGCTACTTCGCCCTGGCCCGGGCCGTCTACGCCGAGATGGCGCTGGCCGGCATCACGGCCGTCGGCGAGTTCCACTACCTGCACCACGCCCCCGGCGGTGCCCCCTACGAGGACCCCAACGCCATGGGGCACGCCCTGATGGCGGCCGCCGCCGAAGCCGGCGTCCGCATCACCCTCCTCGACACCTGCTACCTGGCCTCCGGCCTCCTCTCCGCCCGCCGGGGCGGCGCCCTGGACCGCCACCAGCTCCGCTTCGGCGACGGCAGCGCCGCCGCCTGGGCCGAGCGGGCCGCGGCCCTGCGGCCGCCGGGCGACCACGCCCGCGTGGGCGCCGCGATCCACTCGGTGCGCGCCGTGCCCGCCGCCGAGCTGGGCGCCGTCGCCGACTGGGCCCGGGAACGGGACGCGCCCCTGCACGTCCACCTCTCCGAGCAGCCCGCCGAGAACGACGCCTGCCTGGCCGTCCACGGCCGCACCCCCACCCGGCTGCTGGCCGACCACGGCGTGCTCGGCCCCCGCACCACCGCCGTCCACGCCACCCACCTCACCGACGACGACATCGCCCTCCTGGGCGACTCCGGCACCCGGGTGTGCATGTGCCCCACCACCGAGCGGGACCTCGCCGACGGCATCGGTCCGGCCGCCGCCCTGACGAGGGCGGGCTCGCCGCTGTGCCTGGGCAGCGACAGCCACGCCGTGATCGACCTGCTGGAGGAGGCCCGCGCCATGGAACTGGACGAGCGCCTGCGCACCCGTGCCCGCGGCCACTGGACGGCGTCGCAACTGCTGCGCTCCGCGACGGAGTTCGGCCAGGCGGCGATCGGCTGGCCGGAGGCGGGACGGCTGGAGGCCGGCCGGCTCGCCGACTTCGCCACCGTCGCCCTGGACACGGTGCGCACCGCCGGGCCGCCGCCCCGGCTGGGGGCGGAGACGGCCGTGTTCGCCGCCACCGCGGCGGACGTACGCCACACGGTCGTCGGTGGTCGCCATGTGGTGCGCGACGGGGTACACCGGAGCGTGCCGGACGTCCCCGCGGCCCTGGCGGAAGCCATCCAGCAAGGAGCAGCCCGCTGATGAGCACCCCGACCACCCACCTCGACGCCACCACCAGCACCCTCGTCACCCGCATCGCCACCCTGGTCACCAACGACCACCACTCCTCCGAAGCAGCCGAGGACACCCCGCTCGGCCTGATCCGGGACGCGGCCGTCGTCATCGAGGGCGACCGCATCGCCTGGGTCGGTACGGAAAGTGAAGCACCCGCCACCGACAGTCGCGTCGACGCGGGCGGCCGGGCGATGATCCCCGGCTTCGTCGACTCCCACTCCCATCTGCTCTTCGGCGGCGACCGCACCGAGGAGTTCAGCGCGCGCATGTCCGGCCGCCCCTACTCCGCCGGCGGCATCCGCACCACCGTCGAGGCCACCCGCGGCACCACCGACGAGCAGCTCGCCGCGAACCTGGCCCGCCACGTCCGGGAGGCGCTGCGGCAGGGCACCACCACCCTGGAGACCAAGTCCGGCTACGGCCTCACCACCGAGGACGAGGCGCGCGCCCTGCGCATCGCCGACGACCACGTGGACGAGGTCACCTACCTCGGCGCCCATGTGGTGCCCCCGGAGTACGCCGGTGACCCGGACGGCTACGTCGACCTCGTCACCGGCCCCATGCTCGCCGCCTGCGCCCGCTGGGCCCGCTGGGTGGACGTCTTCTGCGAGCGGGGCGCCTTCGACGGCGACCAGGCCCGCGCCGTCCTCACCGCCGGGATCGCCCACGGACTGGTCCCGCGCGTCCACGCGGGCCAGCTCGGGCCCGGCCCCGGCGTGCGGCTCGCCGTGGAGCTGGACGCCGCCTCCGCCGACCACTGCACCCACCTCACGGACGCCGACGTGGACGCCCTCGCCGGCGGCCGCACGGTCGCCACACTGCTGCCCGGCTGCGAGTTCTCCACCCGCTCGCCCTACCCCGACGCCCGCCGCCTGCTGGACGCCGGCGTCACCGTCGCGCTGTCCACCGACTGCAACCCGGGATCGTCGTACACCAGCTCCATGCCCTTCTGCGTCGCGGTCGCCGTCCGCGAGATGGGCATGACGCCCGACGAGGCGGTCTGGTCCGCCACCGCGGGCGGCGCCGCGGCCCTGCGCCGCATCGACATCGGCCGGATCACCCCCGGCGCCCGCGCCGATCTGGTGCTCCTGGACGCGCCCTCGCACGTCCACCTGGCCTACCGGCCCGGCGTACCGCTGGTCGCGGCGGTCTGGCAGCGCGGTACGCGCGTGCTGTGAGCGGGCGGTCCGCACCGCCGCCGTGTCCCTACGCCGCCGTGTCCCTGCGCGTACGGGCCCCTGCGCGGACGGGCCCGTACGGGGATGTGATCCCCGTACGGGCCCCGGAGGTCCCTCGAAGGTCAAGGGCGGGTCAAAAGACCGGAAGAGTGATTCCCATCGGCCATAAGGGTGATGGAACGGGGCACCCGTCCGGTCGGACGGGAGTGGCTCACTCCTCGACCAGCAGCCCCTTGCGGAGCCTGCCCAGCGTCCGCGAGAGCAGCCGGGACACGTGCATCTGGGAGATGCCCAGTTCCTCGCCGATCTCGGACTGGGTCATGTTCGCCACGAAGCGGAGGGAGAGGATTCTGCGATCACGCGGCGAGAGTTCGGCGATCAGCGGCTTGAGGGACTCCACGTACTCGATCCCCTCCAGCCCGTGGTCCTCGTAGCCGATGCGGTCGGCGAGCGCGCCCTCGGTCTCGTCCTCGTCGGGCTGGGCGTCGAGGGAGCTGGCGGTGTACGCGTTGCTCGCGGCCATGCCCTCGACCACCTCCTCCCGGCTCAGGCCCAGACGGTCGGCCAGTTCGCCGACGGTCGGGGAGCGGTCGAGCTGCTGGGCGAGCTCGTCGCCGGCCTTGGCCAGGTCCAGACGGAGTTCCTGGAGACGCCGGGGAACGCGCACGGACCAGGACGTGTCGCGGAAGAAGCGCTTGATCTCGCCCACGATCGTCGGCATGGCGAAGGTCGGGAACTCGACCCCGCGGCCGATCTCGAACCGGTCGATCGCCTTGATCAGGCCGATGGTGCCGACCTGGACGATGTCCTCCATGGGTTCGCTGCGGGAACGGAACCGGGCGGCGGCGAACTTCACCAGCGCGAGGTTCAGCTCGACCAGGGTGTTGCGGACGTACGCGTACTCGTGCGTGCCCTCCCGCAGCGTCTCCAGACGCTCGAAGAGGGTCTTGGAAAGGGCTCGCGCGTCCAGCGGCCCCACCTCGTCGTACGGCGGGATGTCGGGCAGGCCGAGCAGACCGGACAGGCTCTCCGCCTGCTCCGGGCCGACCTCCGGGAACCCGCTCCCGAGCTGCTCGGGCGGGACGACCGACGACGTGATGGACGATCCGTCGAGCCGGGGTGACATGGTGCCTCCATCGTTATCGGCATATGGCTGCCGAAGCCGTTCCTGCACTACGGGGTGCGGCGCCTCCAAGCCGACGTGTTTTAGTGGTCCCTCCTACGCCTACCTGCTCCCGAGGGAGGATGGCAAGTGCTGGTTGCCCGAATATGCCCCAATGTGCTGGTTGCGCGGCTACCGGTTGCGGCTGTAAGGGCGTAGGGTTCGAACGTCCATCTGCGGACGGCAGTGATCGGTTACTGGGAATGTTGAAGGGGTGTACATGGACCGCGGGGTGCCCGGCAGCACCAGCCACCGGGGTCGACTGACGGTCGACGTACAGCGCCACGGCGCGAGTCTGGTGGTGACGCCTGACGGCGAGCTCGACCACCACACCGCCGATCTGCTGCGAGAACCGCTGGAGCGCTCGCTGGAGGACGGCGAGAAGCTGCTCGTCGTGGACTGCTCGAAGCTGGAGTTCTGCGACTCCACCGGGCTCAACGTCCTTCTGGGCGCCAGGCTGAAGGCCGAGGCGGCCGGAGGCGGGATCCATCTGGCCGGAATGCGGCCGGTCGTCGCGAGAGTGTTCGAGATCACAGGGGCCGACGGCGTGTTCGCCCTGCACGAGAGCCTGGCCGACGCGCTGAAGGAGACCGCGCAGTCCTGATGGCGCGGCTCCGGCGTGCGGTCCCCGCGACACGGCTCCGGCGTGTGGGCGCGCGGACCGCGCGTGCCGCCCGCGTACCGGCCCGTGACCAGAGTGTTACGCCCGGAGCGCGATTCCGTCCCGACAGATGGGTGTTCTCCCGCCCCCGCAGGGCAGGAGACTCCCTGAAATCCCTCCGAAACAGTTGTTCGCAGACCAGGCGAAGACCGACGAACTGGTCAACCGGTGAGGTGAAGCACTGATGAGCACCACCCGGCCGCAACCGGCGGGCGATCGCGGCCCGGAGCCGGAGGGCACCGCCGCGACCGCAGCCGCACCGGTCGGTCAGGTGCGCGAGATGCGCCAGGTACGACGGCTGCGGCTCATGGGGGCGAGCGGTGCGGTCCCCCGTGCTCGTGACTTCACCCGTCAGGCGCTTCACGACTGGGGCTGGCTGCCCGCGGCCGGCCCCGAACAGCGTGCCGCCGCCGAAGACGCCCTGCTCGTGGTCTCCGAGCTGGTGACGAACGCCTGCCTGCACGCCGACGGGCCCGAAGAGGTGCGCATAGGCTGCGGTCCCAAACTGCTGAGGATCGAGGTGGCCGACCGCGGCGCCGGCCTCCCCTCGCCCCGTACCCCGCACCGCCCCGGGCGGCCCGGCGGGCACGGCATGTTCATCGTCCAGCGGCTCTGCCTGGACTGGGGCGTGGTGCGCCACCCGGACGGTACGGCAGGGAAGACGGTCTGGGCCGAACTGGCCGGGCCGGACGCGGACTGAGGGTCCGGCCGCCCCTCCCCGCCGGCCCTCGCCGGAAGTACGGTCCCCACCGCCGGGTCCCGCTCGGGACTCGGCGCACTCGTGTCCGGACACGCCCGGCGGGGTGCGGACCGCGAACGACCGGGGATGGGGCACACGGACGGGACGGCGGCTGCCGTACCGAGAGGGACCGGTCTGCAGGCCGCGGCGCTCGCGCTGGTGCCGGCGGCGACGCCTCCTCGGCCGAGGCGCACCGGGACGTGGAGCTGGGCGACATCGACGGGGGCCCACGGGCCGGGCGGAGCGGCCGGTGCGCCCGAGGTGGGTGACGGGGCCGTGGCGTACCGGCTGCGGATCGGCGATGTGAAGGACGAGGGACTGGTCCTGACCGAGTATCCGACGGTGGTCCGCTCGGGCTCGACCATGCTCCCCTTCCGTCCGGAGGCGCTCTCCCCCGACGGCCCGGGCCCGGTGCCGGACGATCTGGTGCGGGCCCAGTGGGAGGCGTTCGAGAGGGCCGGGGCCCGACCCCGTCCACGGCCCGGGCCCCCGGCCCGGTCCGCGCACACGGCCCGCGAGCCGGGTCCCGGTCCTGTCGCAGGACCGGGACCCGGCTCGCTCCGTACCGTGCTCCGGGAGCGTTACCTCACGCCGCCCATCAGTGCCCGGATCCGCTTCCCCGCCGTCATGAAGGCGAAGCCCGCGGCCACGGCGACCAGACCCCACATGGTGTAGTACGCCGCGTCGCCCATCGGCTCGTTGAGCTGGGTCGCCCAGCCGTTGAGGGCGTTGCCGGTGGCGGTTGCGAGGAACCACAGGCCCATGATCTGGCCGACGAACTGCTTCGGGGCCAGCTTCGTCGACAGCGACAGGCCCACCGGGGACAGGCACAGCTCGCCGAGGGTCTGCAGCAGGTAGACGCTCAGCAGCCAGAAGACGGTGACCCTGCCGGTCTCGCTGTTCGCCGCGGCGGCGCCCGCCAGGCCCATCAGGCCGAAGGAACCGCCGATGAGGAGCATCGCCAGGGCGAACTTCATCGGGGCGCTGGGCTCGCTGTCGCGCTTGGCCAGCCACACCCACAGGGTCGCGAAGGCCGGCGCCAGGACGATGATCATGACCGGGTTGACCGACTGGAACCAGGAGGCCGGGAACTCCCAGCCGCCGATCATGCGGTCGGTGTCGTTGTTCGCGAAGATCGTCAGCAGCGAACCGGACTGGTCGTAGATCATCCAGAACAGCACGGCGGTGACGAAGAACCACACGAACGCCTTGACGCGCGGGCGGTCCTGCTCGGTCAGCTCCGGGTTCCGGTACATCGAGGCGAAGTACAGGACGGGGACGACGACGCCGAGGACGGCCAGGAAGTTGACGATGTGCTCGATGTCGTACGTGCCCAGCGCCAGGTCCACCAGCAGCGCCGCGGCGGCCAGACCGGTCCACAGCGCGACCTTGCGCAGCACCGAGCGCTTCTCCTCGGGCGTGGCCGGGGTGCCGGGGTGGCGGCCCACGTCGCCGAGGTGGCGGCCGCCCAGGACGTACTGGACCACGGCCAGCGTCATGCCGACGCCGGCGACGGCGAAGCCCAGGTGCCAGTCGACGTTCTCACCGAGGTAGCCGACCACCAGCGGCGCGAACATGGCGCCGATGTTGATCGACATGTAGAAGATCGTGAAGCCGGCGTCGCGGCGGGCGCTGGACTGGCCCTCGTAGAGGCCGCCGACCATCGCGGAGATGTTCGGCTTGAGCAGGCCGGTGCCGACCGCGATCAGGCCGAGTCCGGCGAAGAACGCCACGTCCGACGGGATCGCCAGCGTGTAGTGGCCCAGCGCGATGACGATGCCGCCGACCAGGACCGCCTTGCGGGCGCCCCACAGTCGGTCGGCGACCCAGCCGCCGGGCATGGCGGCCATGTAGACGACGGCGTTGTAGACGCCGTAGATCGCCGCGGCGAGGGCCTCACGGCCCGCGAGGGGGCCTTCGAGTACGCCCGCGATCAGGTAGAGGACGAGGATGGCGCGCATTCCGTACCAGGAGAAGCGCTCCCACATCTCCGTCATGAAGAGTGTGGCCAGACCGCGGGGGTGGCCGAAGAAGGTCTTGCCGGTGGTGCCGGCGGAGTCCTTCGTCAGGCTGGACGCCATGGTGGTGGTTCCTTGCTCGGTCAGGACGCGCGCGATGTGGTGCGCACGCGCCCGGGGTGGGTGGTCGGCTCCGGCTCCGCGCCCCCGTGCGCGTGTGCCCGTTCCCGGCCGACGGTTCCTGCGGCGCCGCCGCGCGTCCGGACCCTGCGGGTCACGGGCGGACCGGCTTTACGGGACGGCCCCTGCGTACGGGTGTGTACGGGGGCTCCTCGACGGCGGGCCCCGGCGCCTGACCGCGCCGGAGGCAGCCGGTCCCGGACGGCGCCTCGGTCAGGGTACGCCAACGTCCACCGCGCACCCGGCGACCGGCGGGCGGCGAGAGGCGCATGTCACACGCCCTCCCGGGAACCGGACGTGCGCCGCCCGGTTCCCCGCGGGCCTGCGGGAGCCGCCGCCGCGAGGTCTACCATCGGGCCATGACCCGAGTACTGCTCGCCGAGGATGACGCCTCCATCTCGGAGCCGCTGGCCCGAGCCCTGCGCCGCGAAGGGTACGAGGTCGAGGTGCGCGAGGACGGCCCCGGCGCGCTCGACGCAGGCCAGCACGGCGACATCGACCTGGTCGTGCTCGACCTCGGTCTGCCCGGCATGGACGGACTGGAGGTCTGCCGCCGGCTGCGCAACGAGGGGCAAACCTTCCCCGTCCTGGTGCTGACCGCGCGCGCCGACGAGGTGGACACCGTCGTCGGCCTGGACGCGGGCGCCGACGACTACGTCACCAAGCCGTTCCGGCTGGCCGAGCTGCTCGCCCGGGTGCGGGCCCTGCTGCGGCGGGGCGCCGTCGAGCCCGCGCAGCCCGCGGCCACCCACGGTGTGCGCATCGACGTCGAGTCGCACCGGGCGTGGATGGGGGACGAGGAGCTCCAGCTCACGGCGAAGGAGTTCGATCTGCTGCGGGTGCTGGTGCGCGACGCCGGCCGCGTCGTCACGCGCGACCAGCTGATGCGGGAGGTCTGGGACACCACCTGGTGGTCGTCGACGAAGACCCTCGACATGCACATCTCATGGCTGCGCAAGAAGCTCGGCGACGACGCGGCCAACCCCCGCTACATCGCCACGGTGCGCGGCGTCGGCTTCCGCTTCGAGAAGGACTGACGCCGCCGGGCTCCGCACGGTCCGCACCGGGCCGCCGGAGAGCACCGCAGGCCCCCTGAAGGACCCGAGAAGACGCCCGAACACCGCCAGACCGCCGAAGACCACCGCAAGACCCCGAAGGGCCGGCGCCGCCATGCGCAGACGTCTGATCAACTCCACGCTGGCCGTGGTCCTCGTCGTGATCACGGTCTTCGGGGTCTCCCTGGTGATCGTCGAGACCCGCACCATCGAGGAGAGCGCCCACGAGAGCGTCCGCTCCGACGCCGCGCGGCTGGTCTCGGTCGTCGAGAGCCGCCTGGTCGCCGAGGAGAGCGTGACCGCCGCCTCCATGCGCTCCCAGGTCCCCCAGGACCGCCACGTCCGCATCGAGCTGCCCGGGCAGCCGCCCATCGAGCTGGGCGAGCACCCCGGCGAGGGGGCCATCGAGGGGCGGGCCGCCGAGCCGGGCGTCACCGTCACCGTCAGGCAGGACGACGACCGGGTCCGCGAGGAGGTGGGCCGGACCCTGCTGATCATCCTGGCGGTGGCGCTGCTGGCGGTGATAGCGGCGGTGCTGCTGGCCGTGCAGCAGGCCCGCCGCGTCGCGGCCCCCCTCACCGACCTCGCCGAGACCGCCGAGCGCCTCGGCTCCGGTGATCCCCGCCCGCGCCACCGGCGCTACGGCGTGCCCGAGCTGGACCGGGTGGCGGACGTGCTGGACGCCAGCGCCGAGCGGATCGCCCGGATGCTCACCGCCGAGCGGCGGCTGGCCGCGGACGCCTCCCACCAGCTCCGCACCCCCCTGACCGCGCTGTCCATGCGGCTGGAGGAGATCGTCGCGGCGGCCGACGCCATCGAGGCCGCCGGCACCACCGGCACCACCGGCGGCGGAGACACCGGAACCACCACCGGAACCACCACAGGGAGCACCGGAACGGCCGCCGCCGACAGGGCGGCCGCCTCCACCATCCGGGAGGAGGCGCTGGTCGGGCTCGCACAGGTGGAGCGGCTGACCGACGTGGTGCAGCGGCTGCTGACGAACTCGCGCGACCCCCGCTCGGGCTCCGCCGTGGGCTTCGACCTGGACGAGGTGGTCAAGCAGCAGATCGAGGAGTGGCGCCCGGCGTACCGCAAGGCGGGCCGGGCCATCGTCCGCTCCGGCCGCCAGGGGCTGCGGGCGGTGGGCACGCCGGGGGCGGTGGCCCAGGTGCTGGCCACGCTCATCGAGAACGCCCTGATGCACGGTGGCGGCGCGGTCGCGCTGCGTACCCGGATCGCCGGGAACCAGGTGGTGGTCGAGGTGACGGACGAGGGGCCGGGCGTCGATCCGGAGCTGGGGGCACGGGTGTTCGAGCGCACGGTCAGCGGGCGCAACTCCACGGGCCTGGGGCTGGCCGTCGCCCGCGACCTGGCGGAGGCCGACGGGGGACGCCTGGAACTACTTCAGCAGCGCCCGCCGGTCTTCGCTCTCTTCCTGAGCCGCGAGGCCGACGATCCGCCGGCGGGGAATTGAGGCGGCCCGCGCACCGGACCCCCCGCGCGCCCGCGAAGCCCCGCGGAAGACCCAGGTGCGGTACGCCCAGAAGCGGAAGACCGTGGCGATGCCGAGGCCGACGAAGTTCTTGGCGACGTTGTCGGCCAGCGGCGAGGTGAGGCCCAGGCCGTAGTGCGAGATGGCCAGCGCACCGTTCTCGATCACCAGGCCGACGCCGCTGAACAGCATGAACAGGCCGGCCTCGCGGTGCATCCGGCTCTTGTCGGTGTGCCGGTAGGTCCAGTAGCGGTTGCCCAGGTAGTTGGTCCCGATGGCGACCGCGGTCGCTATCACCCCCGAGCGCACCGGCGCCAGGCCCAGGCCGTGGATGCAGAGGTTGAAGACGGCCACGTTGACGAGGAAGCCGAAGGCCCCCACCGTGCCGAACTTGGCCAGCTCGCGCCGTAGCCGCAGCAGCCTGGAGCGCAGTACGCGCCGTTCACCCATAGTGGTCCACTCGCCCCGTTCTCTCGGCTCTCGCGCGGCCCCGCGGGGCCCGCCGTCGCGTCCTGGTCGGCCATGCTAGTCACGGCCCCGTACCGCTCCGGGTACCCGCCGTCCGGCCGATAGGCTACGGACGTGACATTTCCTGTGATCGGCATGGTCGGCGGCGGGCAGCTCGCGCGGATGACGCACGAGGCGGGCATCCCCCTCGGCATCAGGTTCAAGCTGCTCAGCGACACCCCCCAGGACTCCGCGGCCCAGGTGGTCCGCGACGTCGTCGTCGGCGACTACCGCGATCTGGACACCCTGCGCGACTTCGCCCGCGGCTGCGACGTGATCACGTTCGACCACGAGCACGTGCCCACCGAGCACCTGCGCGCCCTGGAGGCGGAGGGCATCCCGGTGCGGCCCGGGCCCGACGCGCTGGTGCACGCGCAGGACAAGGGCGTGATGCGGGCGCGGCTGAGCGGGATCGGCATTCCCTGTCCCCGGCACCGGATCGTGGCGGACCCGGCCGACGTCACGCGGTTCGCGCGCGAGGGAGCCGCGCACGAGGGAGCCGCGGGGGAGGAGGGCTGGCCGGTCGTCCTCAAGACCGTCCGCGGCGGCTACGACGGCAAGGGCGTGTGGGTGGTGTCCTCCGAGGCCGAGGCCGCCGAGCCGTTCCGGGCGGGTGTGCCGGTGCTGGCCGAGGAGAAGGTGGACTACGTCCGCGAGCTGGCGGCCAACGTGGTGCGCTCCCCGCACGGCCAGGCCGTGGCCTACCCGGTGGTGGAGTCGATCCAGGTGGCCGGGGTGTGCGACACGGTGATCGCCCCGGCCCCCGGCCTGTCGCCGGAGCTGTCGGCCCACGCCCAGGAGACCGCGCTGACGATCGCGAAGGAGCTGGGTGTGATCGGGCACCTGGCGGTGGAGCTGTTCGAGACCCGCGACGGCCGCGTCCTGGTCAACGAGCTGGCCATGCGTCCGCACAACAGCGGCCACTGGACCCAGGACGGCGCGGTCACCTCCCAGTTCGCCAACCACCTGCGGGCCGTGCTCGACCTGCCGCTGGGCGACCCGCGCCCCCGCGCGCCCTGGACGGTGATGGCCAACGTGCTCGGCGGCGACTACCCCGACATGTACCAGGGCTATCTGCACTGCATGGCCCGCGATCCGCGGCTGAAGATCCACATGTACGGCAAGGACGTGAAGCCCGGCCGCAAGGTCGGCCACGTCAACACCTACGGCGACGACCTGGCGGACGTACGCGAGCGCGCCGCCCACGCCGCCGCCTATCTGCGAGGGACCATCACCGAATGAGCAACGCCCCCAGCCCCGCGTCCGCCCCCGCCGTGGGGATCGTCATGGGATCCGACTCGGACTGGCCCGTCATGGAGGCCGCGGCCGAGGCCCTGGACGAGTTCGAGGTCCCCTACGAGGTCGACGTCGTCTCCGCCCACCGCATGCCGCACGAGATGATCGCCTACGGCGACGAGGCGGCCGGACGCGGGCTGAAGGCGGTCATCGCGGGCGCCGGGGGAGCGGCCCATCTGCCGGGCATGCTCGCCTCCGTCACCCCGCTGCCGGTGATCGGCGTCCCCGTGCCCCTGCGGCACCTGGACGGCATGGACTCCCTGCTGTCCATCGTCCAGATGCCCGCCGGGGTCCCGGTCGCCACGGTCTCGGTCGGCGGCGCGCGCAACGCGGGCCTGCTGGCGGTCCGCATCCTGGCGGCCCACGACGAGGAGCTGCGCGAGCGCATGGAGCGGTTCCAGGCGGAGCTGAAGGACCAGGCGAGGGAGAAGGGCCGGCGGCTGCGGAGCAAGGTCGCCGCGGGCGGCGCCGGCTTCGGCTTCGGGGGCAGGTGAGATGGGTCACTCCGCCGAGCTGCTGGCGCGGGCCAGGGCGCTGCTGGAGGCCCATCCCGTCGCCGACGGCCACAACGACCTGCCGTGGGCGCTGCGCGAGCAGGTGGCGTACGACCTGGACCGGCGCGACATCGCCGGGGACCAGTCGGCCCATCTGCACACCGACATCCCGCGGCTGCGCGCGGGCGGGGTGGGGGCGCAGTTCTGGTCGGTCTACGTGCGCACCGACCTGACCGGCGACGCCGCCGTCAGCGCCTGCCTGGAGCAGATCGACGTGGTGCGGCGGCTGGCCGACCGCCACCCGGCCGACCTCAGGCTCGCCTTCACCGCCGACGACATGGAGGCGGCCCGCGCCGAGGGCCGCATCGCCTCCCTGACGGGCGCCGAGGGCGGCCACTCCATCAACAACTCCCTGGCCACACTGCGTGCCCTGTACCGGCTGGGTGTGCGCTACATGACACTCACCCACAACGACACCATCGACTGGGCGGACTCGGCCACCGACACCCCGCGCCACGACGGCCTGACCCGCTTCGGCGAGGAGGTCGTGCGTGAGATGAACCGGCTGGGGATGCTGGTGGACCTCTCCCATGTGGCGCCCGCCACCATGCGCGACGCCCTGCGGGTGACGACGGCGCCGGTGGTCTTCTCGCACTCCTCGGCCCGCGCGGTGTGCGACCACCCGCGCAACGTCCCCGACGACGTGCTGGAGCGGCTTCCGGTCAACGGCGGTGTGGCGATGGCCACATTCGTGCCGAAGTTCGTGCTGCCCGCCGCCGTCGCCTGGACCGAGGCCGCCGACGAGAACATGCGCGCCCACGGCCTTCACCCCCTGGACGGCAGCGAGAGGGGCCTGGCGGTCCAGCGCGCGTACGAGGAGGCCAACCCGCGCCCGGTGGCCACGGCGGCGACGGTCGCCGACCACCTGGACCACATGCGCGAGGTCGCGGGCATCGACCACATCGGCATCGGCGGCGACTTCGACGGCACGGCCTTCACCCCGTCCGATCTGAGCGATGTGTCCGGATATCCGCATCTGGTGGCCGAGTTGCTGGACCGCCGCTGGTCCGAGGCCGACCTCGCGAAGCTCACCTGGAAGAACGCGGTGCGCGTGCTGCGCGACGCGGAGGCGGTCGCCCGCCACGAGCGGACCAGGCGCGGCCCGTCGATCGCCACCATCGGACAGCTCGACGGATAGCTCCTTGACCTCCTCGTGATTCAACTCACGAGCCGGCCCTCCCCGGTACGTCGCTCTGCGTGCCGGTGGAGGGCCTTCTGCGTCATCGCCCCTGGCAGTGGCGAGAAGTGACAGCGCGTCAGAGGCGGGTTCCGCCACTCTTCGGGAAGTGAACGCAGCGGACGGTGACGATCCGACGATCATCAAAGCCTTCGAAACGGGCGTCCTGTGACCCATCGGCTTGTATCGGCGGAAACGATGTGTCTACCGTTCTGGCCGTGCCGTACGAATGTGCGGCGGCCCGCTGTCGAACGCCGAATCCTGTCAACGGCGGCGGGCTGGACCATCCACACCACCCGATGACAGGAGCGGGGGACCCAAGGTAAGTCGCCGTCCCGGGCTCATACGGGACGGCTTGGGGTGAAGCCATGCCGCGCGCCACGCGCCGCGGCACACATGGCCGGGCAACTCCAGCCCGAACCCGACAGCTCACCTCGCAGGCGTAGGAGAAGGAGCACACCTATGTCCGCACGCGGACGTCACCGTCGTATGCGCAACAGCCGTCTCACCCGCCTGTCGCTCGCCATCTCCGTGGGCGGCGCCGGCATGGCCCTTCCCCTCATGGCCGCCGGCGGAGCCAACGCGGCCTCCGTCGAGACCTGGGACAAGGTCGCCCAGTGCGAGAGCACGGGCAACTGGAGCATCAACACCGGCAACGGTTTCTACGGCGGCCTGCAGTTCACGCAGAGCACCTGGGCCGCCTTCGGCGGTACCCAGTACGCGCCGCGTGCCGACCTCGCCACCAAGGACCAGCAGATCGCCGTCGCCGAGAAGGTGCTGGCGGGACAGGGCCCGGGCGCCTGGCCCGTGTGCTCGGTCAAGGCCGGCCTGACCAAGGGCGGTCCCGCCCCGGCCGTCTCCCCCGACGGCCAGAGCAACCCCACCGAGCAGAAGGAGCAGGCCCCGGCCGCCGCTCCGAAGGCCGAGGCCGAGCCGAAGCAGCAGAAGACCCAGGCCGCGCCGCAGCGCGCGGACCGCGGTGAGCGCGCCCACGGCCACAGCCACAGCCACGACCACGGCGCCGGCGCCGGCACCTCCTACGAGGTCGTCGGCGGCGACACCCTCTCCAAGATCGCCAACGCCCAGGGCGTCCAGGGCGGCTGGGAGCGCATCTACGAGGACAACCGCCAGGTCATCGGCGACAACCCGAACCTGATCTTCCCGGGTCAGGAGCTCACCCTGGGCGGCGCCGCCACCCAGCAGAAGGCCGCGGCCAAGCCCGAGGCCAAGCCCGAGGCCAAGCCGGCCCCGAAGGCCGCCCCCAAGGCCGAGAAGACCGAGAAGGCCGAGGCCGTGCAGCAGTCGGCCGAGCGCGCCGACCGCAGTGACCGCGGTGCGGTCACCGGCTACACCGCTCCGGTGAACGCCGCTCCGTCCGGCTCCTACAAGGCCTCCGGCGCCCGTTGGTCCAACGGCCACACCGGTGAGGACTTCGCCGCCGCCTCCGGCACCCCGGTGAAGGCCGTCACCAGCGGCACCGTGGTCTCCGCCGGCTGGGGCGGGGCCTACGGCAACCAGGTCGTCATCCGTCACAACGACGGCCGGTACAGCCAGTACGGCCACCTGTCCTCGCTGTCGGTCAGCGCCGGCCAGACGGTCAGCGCCGGCCAGCAGATCGGCGCCGTCGGCTCCACCGGCAACAGCACCGGTCCGCACCTGCACTTCGAGATCCGTACCGCCCCCGGTTACGGCTCGGACATCGACCCCCTGGCCTACCTGCGGGCCAACGGCGTCAGCATCTGAGGGACCTGACCCTCACCGGCCCGGTCAACCGAGTCCGGAGCCGGTCGGGAGGCGGGCGGGGCAGGGGTGTGCGAACACCCCCGCCCCGCCCGCCTCTTCCTCGTTCCTCGCCCCGGCGCCCTGCCCCACCGCGCCCCGGCGGCCGGCCGTCTCACTCCACGCAGAGGCAGAAGGGGTGCCCGGCCGGGTCCCGGTAGACGCGGAAGTCGCGCTCGCCCCCGTCGCCCTGGAGGAGTTCGGCCCCCAGATCCAGCGCCTCCCGCTCGGCCGCGTCCAGCTCCTCGCGGGGCACGTAGAAGTCGAGGTGGAACTGCTGCGACCGCTCGGCGCTCGGCCACTGCGGCGGCACGTACCCGCGCGCCTCCTGGAAGGCGAACGTCCGGCCCTTCAGGGAGCCCGAGTCGAACGTCACCTCCACCCACCTGCCCTCGCCCTCGACCTTCCCTCCCAGCATCCGTGCGTAGAAGTCGGCGAGCCTCCCCGGTTCCGGGCAGTCCAGTACGACTACGTCCCGCAGTGTGGTGATGGCCATGGTGCTCTTCCCTCCTGTGCCGTGGATCACTGCTTCTGCTACCCGGTCTGCCGCCTGCTGACGACTTGATCCGGGAGCGCGCACCGCAGTGGCCGACGGCGCCTGGTCTGGTCCCGCCCCGAGGTGTGCGAGGCGCACGACCGCCGCCGGGCGTACCGCGACAGGAGCCCGGCGGGCCGCGGGCGCCGGTCGCCATGGCCGTCTGCGGCGGCCGGGCGAAGGTGCGGAAGTACCACGCACGGCGGTCCTCCGGTGACCGAGCCGCTCCCGGCGGGCCCCGCAGGCCCTGCGGGCGGAAGCCCGCGGGCGGGGAGCGGGCCCTACGCCGTCGGCCGGCCCAGCGCGCGGAAGGACCAGCCCGCCTTGCGCCACAGGACCGGGTCGAGGGTGTTGCGGCCGTCCAGGATGCGCTTGTGCGCCACGGCCTGGCCCAGCGCCTCCGGGTCGAGCTCCCCGAACTCGCGCCACTCCGTCAGATGCAGCACCACGTCCGCCCCGCGCACCGCCTCCGGCACGCTGTCCGCGTAGCCGAGGGTGGGGAAGACCCGCCGGGCGTTCTCCATGCCCTTGGGGTCGTAGACCGTCACCTGCCCGCCCTGCAGGTGGATCTGGCCCGCGACGTTCAGCGCCGGCGAGTCCCGTACGTCGTCGGAGTCCGGCTTGAAGGTCGCCCCCAGCACCGCCACGCGCTGCCCCAGGAACGTGCCGCCGACCGTCTCGCGGGCCAGCTCCACCATGTGGGAGCGGCGGCGCATGTTGATCGAGTCCACCTCGCGCAGGAACGTCAGCGCCTGGTCGGCGCCCAGCTCGCCCGCCCGCGCCATGAACGCGCGGATGTCCTTGGGCAGGCAGCCGCCGCCGAAACCGATCCCGGCGCGCAGGAACTTCCGCCCGATCCGGTCGTCGTACCCGATGGCCTCCGCCAGCTTCACCACGTCGCCGCCGGCCGCCTCGCAGACCTCGGCCATGGCGTTGATGAACGAGATCTTGGTGGCCAGGAAGGAGTTCGCGGCGGTCTTCACCAGCTCCGCCGTCGGGAAGTCGGCGACGACGAACGGCGAGCCCTCGGCCACCGGCTTCGCGTACACCTCGCGCAGCAGCTCCTCCGCGCGCGCCGAGCGCACCCCCACCACGATGCGGTCCGGGCGCAGGGTGTCCTCCACGGCGAAGCCCTCGCGCAGGAACTCCGGGTTCCACGCAAGCTCCGCCGCGTCGCCCGCAGGGGCCAGCTCCGCCAGCCGCCTGGCCAGCCGGTCCGCGCTGCCCACCGGCACCGTGGACTTGCCCACCACCAGGGCGGGCCGCGCCAGGTGCGGGGCCAGGGAGTCCAGCGCGCTGTCCACGTAGGACATGTCGCACGCGTACTCGCCCTGCTTCTGGGGGGTGTTCACACAGACGAAGTGGACGTCCCCGAACGCGCCCACCTCCTCCCAGGAGGTGGTGAAGCGCAGCCGCCCGGTCGAGCCCGCCACCCCGGCGACATGGCGGCGCAGCAGCTCCTCCAGACCGGGCTCGTAGAACGGCACCCGTCCCGCGGACAGCGTCTCGACCTTCTCCGGCACCACGTCCAGGCCCAGCACCTCGAAGCCCAGCTCGGCCATGGCGGCGGCGTGCGTCGCGCCGAGGTAACCGGTGCCGATCACGGTGATTCTGAGGGCCATGGACTGCTCCTGGGACGCGGGCGAGGTGCTGCCCGTGAGCATATCCGGCCGCCGCCGGGGCGGGCGGGGGCCGAGGGGGGAGCCCGCGGGGCCGGTGTCGGCAAACTCATGTATCCGTGGAGACGGCGGACCACTAGAATTGTGTTACTTAACGGTAGTTAGCAGCAGCGCACCCAGGGAGTGAGACACCGTGGCGGGATCGACCGACTTCGACCTCTACCGTCCGTCGGAGGAGCACGACATGCTCCGCGAATCGGTGCGCTCGCTCGCCGAGGCGAAGATCGCGCCCTTCGCGGCCGAGGTGGACGAACAGGGCCGCTTCCCGCAGGAGGCCCTGGACGCGCTGGTCGCCAACGACCTGCACGCCGTCCACGTACCCGAGTCCTACGGCGGTGCGGGCGCCGACGCGCTCGCCACCGTCATCGTGATCGAGGAGGTCGCCCGCGTCTGCGCCTCGTCCTCCCTGATCCCGGCCGTCAACAAGCTCGGCTCCCTCCCGGTGGTCCTGTCCGGCTCCGAGGAGCTCAAGAGCAAGTACCTCGCCCCGCTGGCCAAGGGCGACGCGATGTTCTCCTACTGCCTCTCCGAGCCGGAGGCCGGCTCGGACGCCGCGGGCATGAAGACCCGCGCCGTGCGCGACGGGGACTTCTGGGTGCTCAACGGCGTCAAGCGCTGGATCACCAACGCCGGCGTCAGCGAGTACTACACCGTGATGGCCGTCACCGACCCCGCCAAGCGCTCCAAGGGCATCTCGGCCTTCGTGGTGGAGAAGGGCGACGAGGGCGTCTCCTTCGGCGCCCCGGAGAAGAAGCTCGGTATCAAGGGCTCCCCGACCCGCGAGGTCTACTTCGACAACGTCCGCATCCCCGCCGACCGCATGATCGGCGAGGAGGGCACCGGCTTCGCCACCGCGATGAAGACCCTGGACCACACCCGCATCACCATCGCGGCCCAGGCCCTCGGCATCGCCCAGGGCGCGCTGGACTACGCCAAGGGCTACGTCGCCGAGCGCAAGCAGTTCGGCAAGCCGATCGGCGACTTCCAGGGCGTGCAGTTCATGCTCGCCGACATGGCGATGAAGCTGGAGGCCGCCCGCCAGCTCACCTACGCCGCCGCCGCCCGCTCCGAGCGCGTCACCCTCGGCGCCGACGGCAGGGCGGAGGACCTGACCTTCTACGGCGCCGCAGCCAAGTGCTACGCCTCCGACGCCGCCATGGAGATCACCACGGACGCCGTCCAGCTCCTCGGCGGCTACGGCTACACCCGCGACTACCCGGTCGAGCGCATGATGCGCGACGCCAAGATCACCCAGATCTACGAGGGCACCAACCAGGTCCAGCGCATCGTCATGGCCCGCAACCTGCCGTAGGACGCCGTTCCCGCCGCACGGGACCGCACCGCAGCACGACCGCGGCCCAGGGGGCACCCCTTCGGGGGTGCCCCCTGTCGTTTCCCGCCACCGCTCCCGCCCCTCCCGGGCTCGGGAGCCCCCGGGACCCGGGAAGGAGACGCGTGTGGGCCCCGGACCGGGCGGTCCGGGGCCCACACGTTCACATGGCCATGGTGGCGTCTTCCCCGCGCGGGCGGGTTCAGTCGGCCCTGACCGTGACCTTCTCACCGTTCTTCAGCTGTCCGACGAGCTGCTTGACCCTGGCCATGTCCCACTTGAGCGAGCCCTGCGGCGCGGAGCCCGCTATCGGCATGTTCATCGAGGTGCCCTCGCCGCCCGAGACGCCCTTCATGGCCCAGAACATCGAGGCGAGGTCGAACAGGCCCATGTCCTCGTCCACGATCAGGGTGTCCAGCCCCGCGCCCAGCGTCGGGTAGAGCCTGAAGGGGTTGATGACCGTGGAGGGGGTGGCGGCCTGGTTCGCCAGGGCGGAGAGGAACTTCTGCTGGTTCTTGGTGCGTTCCAGGTCGCTGCCGGCCTCGTAGCGGTTGCGGACGAAGGCCAGGGCCTGGGCGCCGTCGAGGGTCTGGCGGCCCTTCTTGAAGTCGGCGCCGGAGTTCTTGTCCTTGATGTCGCGGGGGATGTCCATCTCCACGCCGCCCAGGGCGTCCACGATGGAGGCGAAGCCGCCGAAGCCGATCTCCGCGTAGTGGTCTATGTGCAGGCCGGTGTTGTACTCGACGGTGCGGACCAGCAGGGTGGCGCCGTCCATGGAGTAGGCGGCGTTGAGCTTGCGCGCACCGGGGGAGGGGAAGGTCTTGCCGCTCTCGGAGCCCTTGAACTCCGGGATGGTTACCCAGGAGTCGCGGGGCAGGGAGATCATCGTGTTCCCCTCGGGGCCCACATGCAGGATGATCATGGAGTCGGTGCGCTTGCCCTCCGCCGAGCCGGTGCGGAGTTTCTTCCTGTCCTCGTCCGACAGGCCTTCGCGGCTGTCGGAGCCGACTATGAGGTACGTGGTGCCCTCGCCCTTCTCGGGCCGGTCCATGACCGTGCTCAGGTCCACCTCCCGGCGCAGCTTGGAATCGGCCCAGAAGTACGTGCCGACCGACCACACCAGCAGCACGACGAGCAGTGTGACGAGCCCGGTCTTGAACCGGCGGCCCCAGTCCGGCGCCGGTCTCGCACCGCCGTAGCCGGGTGCGGCGGGCTCGCCCGGGCCGCCGCCCGCGTAACCCGAACCGGCGTATACCTGGCCCGTGTTGTAGCCGGAGTCGTAGCTCGCGTGGCCGCCGTAACCGTAGCCGCCGCCGGGGTCGTTGCCGGGTCCGGTCGTCGGTACGGCGCGGTTGGGAACCGGGCGCGGGCCGACGCCGCCGCTGTTGGGCCAGTCAGTCATGGGAGGCAGTGTGCCCCCTCGGGCCGGGCGCGCCATAGACAGGGGGGCGGAACAGAAGCGCGGCTGTTGCAGAGCTGATGCAATGCGGGGGCGGGCGGGTCCGGCGGGGAGCGCACGGGATCCCACCGGGCCACCCGGTTCCGCCCGGGACGGGCGGCTTAGGGTGGAAGCATGACCACTCAGGCCCAGGCCACCCAGCAAGAACTGCCGGGCAAGCCCACAGCGGCGTCCCGCACCACCCTGTCCCACATCATGACGGGGAACGACACCAATCTCCTCGGCACCGTCCACGGCGGTGTGATCATGAAACTGGTCGACGACGCGGCGGGCGCGGTCGCCGGCCGGCACTCGGGAGGTCCGGCGGTCACGGCGTCGATGGACGAGATGGTCTTCCTGGAGCCGGTCCGGGTGGGCGATCTGGTGCATGTGAAGGCACAGGTGAACTGGACCGGCCGGTCCTCGATGGAGGTCGGCGTGCGGGTGCTGGCCGAGCGCTGGAACGAGTCCACGCCCGCCACCCAGGTCGCCTCCGCCTACCTGGTGTTCACCGCGGTCGACGAGAACGGCCGGCCGAGGCCCGTACCGCCGGTGGTCCCCGAGACCGAGCGCGACGAGCGGCGCCGGCAGGAGGCGCAGATCCGGCGTACGCACCGGCTCGCCAGGCGCCGCGCCATCAAGGAACTGCGCGACCGGCGGGCGGCCGAGGGCATGACGGAGGACTGAGGGCCGCCGCCCGGGCCCGCCGGCGCGTACGGACCCGTCGGCGCGTACGGCCCGGCCCCGCGGTCACGGGCAGACGACCTCGTCGCCCGTGACCGCCTCTGCGCCGGCGCCCCCGCCCTCCGGGCGCGCGGACTCCTCCGCGCCCTCCGCCTCCGGCGCCGGGCTCGCGGAGGACTCGGGGGCGTGGCGCACCCGCAGCACCCCGCGGTGGTCGGTGCCCAGCACGACATCCATCACCCGCCCCTGCCCCTTGACCTCCTCCAGCTCCGCGCCGGGCAGCGCGGTGGCCAGGGCGCGCGCCGAGCGGTCCCATTCGGGGTCGTGGCGGATGACCGTCCGCCGTACGTCCTGCCTCTTCGCGCCGCGCGGGGTGCCGGTGGTGTCGAAACCGGTGGCGCGCAGCTCGCGGTCCACCCGCGCCCCGAGGGCGGCGACCGGCGTGCCGTTCTCGATCTGCACCCGGATCTTCGCCGGGTCCACCCGGACCGGAAGAGGGCCGGACGGACGCTGCGCGCTCCGGCGCTCCGCCGCGCCCGGCTCCTCGTCCAGGTTCTTTCCGCCGTGCCCGGCCGCGTGTCCCGTGCCGCGCCCCGCGCCCGCCGCGGTGCCGGGCGACAGCGGCCGGTCCTGGCGCAGCGCCGCGAACAGCTTCCCGGCCTTCTCCTCGTCCCAGGTCACGGTCGAGCCGATGCCGGGCACGCTGTGGTCGGGGTCGTCCAGGGGCACCGAGGCGAACTCGGAGGAGGCCACCGTGAAGCCGCGCATCGCCCGTCCCAGGGCCAGCAGTTCACGGGCGCCGAAGTCCCGGTCGGCGCGCACCGATCCCAGGAGCGCCGAGGCGACCCGGTTGAGCCGGGCGGGGTTCGTCAGCACCTCGCTCCCGGTCACCTCGTCGATCACGGAGGCCAGGAAGCGCTGCTGGCGTTTGATGCGGCCGAGGTCGCCCTCGGCGTCGACGTGCCGGGCGCGGACGTACTGCAGGGCCCGGCCGCCGTCGAGCCGGGTGGTGCCGGCCGGCAGGTCGAGGCCGCTGCGGCTGTCGGTCAGCGGCCGGGTGGTGCACACCGGGACGCCGCCCAGGGCGTCGACGGTCCGCATGAAGCTGGTGAAGTCGACCTCCAGGTAGTGGTCGACGCGCACCCCCGTCATCTTCTCGACCGTGCGTACCGTCAGGTGCGGCCCGCCCAGCGAGTAGGCGGCGTTGATCTTCCCGGTGCGGCCGGTGCGGAGCTCGCCGGTGGCGGGGTCGGTGTGCTCGGGGAACTCGGTGTACGAGTCGCGGGGGATGCTCACCACGCTGGCCCGGTCGCGGTCGGCGGACAGGTGCACCAGCATGAGCGTGTCGGTGCAGTTGCACGGGGTCCCGCCCAGGGAGTACCGCCGCCGCTCCTCCTCGGTGACGGTGTCGCGCCCGTCGGTGCCGACGACCAGGAAGTTGAGGCCGTCGCCGTTCTGGGGGCGGTGGCTGAGCCCGTGGAAGGGGTCCACCCGCTTCAGCCGGCCGTCCAGCCCGGAGACCAGCGCGTGGCCGATGCCGCCGGCCATGAGCACCATCACCGAGACGGCGGTGGCCGCCCGGGCGCCCCAGCGGGACAGACCCCGCCGCTTCGGCCGGGGACGGGCGTGGCGACCGCGCTGACGGGACCGTGCGGGCATCGGGGAAGCACCTCCGTGGCGGTGGGGGCCAGGAAGCGGCCAACATAGGCCCATACGATCTACGGACCGCCGGTCCCACGCCGCCCGCCGTCCGCGGCCACCCGGCTGCCGTGCGAGCGGGTCACCCGATCGCGGTACCGTGACCCGGTGAGCTCTCCTGTCGAACCCACCTCCCCGGCCGCGGCGCCGCCCGCGGTCTCCGTGATCATGCCGGTGCTCAACGAGGAGCGGCATCTGCGCAGCTCGGTGCGGCACATCCTGGAGCAGGACTACGCCGGCGAGCTGGAGGTCGTGATCGCGCTCGGTCCCTCCGGGGACCGCACCGACTCCATCGCCGCCGAACTGGTCCGCGAGGATCCGAGGGTGCGCACCGTGCCCAACCCCACCGGCCGCACCCCCGCCGGTCTCAACGCGGCCATCGCCGCCTCCCGCCACCCGGTCGTGGTGCGGGTGGACGGGCACGGGATGCTCTCGCCGAACTACATCGCCACCGCCGTGCGGCTGCTGGAGGAGACCGGCGCGGCCAACGTCGGCGGCATCATGCACGCCGAGGGCGAGAACGACTGGGAGAAGGCCGTGGCCGCCGCCATGACCTCCAGGATCGGGGTGGGCAACGCGGCCTTCCACACCGGCGGCGAGGCGGGCGAGGCCGAGACGGTCTACCTGGGCGTCTTCCGCCGCGAGGTGCTGGAGCGGCAGGGCGGTTACAACGAGGAGTTCATCCGGGCGCAGGACTGGGAGCTGAACTTCCGCATCCGCCAGGACGGCGGGCTGATCTGGTTCTCGCCGGAGCTGCTGGTCTCCTACCGCCCCCGGCCCAGCGTCCGCGCACTGGCCAAGCAGTACCGCAACTACGGCCGCTGGCGGCACGTGGTGGCCCGCTACCACTCGGGCTCGATCAACCTGCGCTACCTGGCGCCGCCGGCGGCCGTACTCGCCGTCGGAGCGGGCCTGGTGGCGGGCGTGCTGGTCACACCGTGGGCCCTGGTCCTCCCCGGCGGCTACCTGGCGGCCATCACCGCGGGATCGGTCCCGGCGGGCAGGGGGCTGCCGCTCGGGGCGCGGGTGCGCATCCCGCTGGCGCTGGCCACCATGCACATGTCCTGGGGCTGGGGCTTTCTGACGAGCCCCCGGAAACTGGCGGAGAAGGTGAAGGCCGCACGCCGGGAGCCGGTGACGGCCGGCGGCTGACCCGGCTTCCCCGCGGGCCGTGCCCCGGAGCCACGGCAGGACGGGGCTCCGGGGCACGGCCCGTCCCGGCACTGGTCCCGGATCCGGCCCCTGCCGCTTCGCCGGGGCGCCGGATCACCAGGTGTGGGCGGGGTTGACGTTCATGCACTTCTCGTCGTCGCCGTTGAGCGCGTTCGCGCTCTCGGGGGCGCCGCGCTCGTCGTCCTCCTCGGCCGCGGGCTGCCCGGTGTAGGCGCTCCCCTCCCGCCAGTCGGCGCCGATCACCAGGGTGACCCGCTCGACTCCGGCGGACTGGCGCACGGACCGCTCGGGCAGGCCCAGGGCCTTGGCCACGGCCAGGGCGTCACCGTGCAGGTCCTCGCTCGGGTACGACACCGTGGTGTCGGCCTGGGGAGCCTCCTCCGCGTCGGCCCCGGCCTGGGCGAAGCCGAGCCGCCGCAACTCCTCGGCGATGGCCCCGGCACGGCCGTTGACGGGGCCGAGGGTGACGGTACGGGTGCCGTTGCGGACGTCCACAGGGATCTCGCCGGCCGGAGCGGCGGGGTCGGAGGTCTTCTTCCGCTTCTTCGGCTTCTCGTCCCTGCCGTCGAGGGCGATGTCGTCCCGGATGAGGGAGAAGACCTTCTCGGCGTCGCCGGGCTTGGGCACCACGTAGCTGCCGCCGTCGGAGTACTCCCACGGCATGGTGACCATGGTGATCCGCTCGGTGGGGACCTGCTTGAGCTCGTTGGCCAGGTCGTAGAGGTCCTTGACGCCCTCGATGCCCTCGTCCACGGTGAGCGCCCTGGTCGCCGCCTCGGCGAGCGACCTGAGCTTGCCCGGGTCGGTGAGCTTGGTGCCCGCCTTGAGCTGGCGCACCATCGAGTTCATGTACATGTGCTGGGCCCGGGCCCGGCCGATGTCGCTGCCGTCCCCGAAACCGTGCCGGGTGCGCAGCCACTGGAGGGCCTTCTCCCCGGTGACGGTGGTGGTTCCCTCCTTCATGCGCAGGCCCGACCGCCGGTCGTGGACGTTGGCGTCCACGCAGACCGGGACACCGCCCACCGCGTCGGCCATGTCCACCACGCCCGCGAAGTCGATCATCATGAAGTGGTCGACGGGGATGCCGGTCAGCTCCATCCAGGTGGCGACCGTGCAGCCCGGTCCGCCGTACTGGAGACTGGAGTTGATCTTTCCGATGGTCTGCGGGTGCTCCGTCCCGTCCTCGGGATCGGTGCACTCGGGGATGGTCACCTTGGTGTCCCGGGGGACGCTGAGCACCGAGATGCTGTCGCGGTCGGCCGAGAGGTGCAGCAGCATCTGGACGTCGGCGAGCGGCTTGCGCCCCACATCGTCGCGGGAGCCGCCGAGTTCGAGGTTCCGCTCGGAGTTGCGGCTGTCGGACCCCAGCAGCAGGATGTTGAGGGGGGTGCGGCCCTCCGCGTTCTGCCGGTGCTTCAACTGGTTGTCGCCGAGGGTCAGCGGCTTCTTGGTGAGGTTGCCGTTGAGGTGCTCGTAGTAGAGGTAACCGGCGCCCGCCGTGCCGAGCACCAGTACGGAGAGGGAGAGCGCCGTCCAGCGCAGCACCCGCCCGCCGCGGCCCGTCCGCCGCTCCGGGCCGCCGGAGCGGCGGCCTCCGCCGGACGCGGGCGCCGCGTCCCCGGGACCGCCGGCCCCGCCCCCCTCGCTCTTCCCGGACTGCGCGGCCTTCACGGCCCCCTCCGGTTCCCCGGACTCGCCCGGCTCGTCGTACATGCTGTCGTTCCAGCCGAAGTCCTCCGGCCGGGGGGCGCGTTCGTGCGCGCCCCTCCCCCCTGTGGTGCGCTGCCCCAACGGGCCTTCTCCCTACGACTCGGCCCGTGCGCGGAAGCGGCGCGCGGGAATCACTTGGCGCATATCTTCTCGTCGGCTTCCACCTTCACCAGATCCTCCGGAGCCTTCGCCGGGGCGGCGATGGGGATGCCGGCGCCCTTGAAGTCGGCGCCCAGCGTCAGGGTCATCGGTGCGAGCGGTTCGGCGTCCTCGGTGCCCTGCTTCAGGGCGGAAGCGGGCAGGCCCATGAGGTCCGCGAGCTTGCGGGCCTGATCGGCCTGGTTGGGCCCGTACTCCAGCGTCGTCCTGTCGAGCTGCTCGGGCGCGTTGCCGCCGTTGCTGGACTTCAGCACGTTCTGGGTGTTCTGCAGCCAGGTGAGCGTCGTCTGCGCGGCCCCGGCGATCTCCCCGCCGTTGAGGACCTCCACACGTACGTCGGAGGCCGCGGCCCGCTCGCCCTTGAGCAGCGCCTCCTGCTCCTTCCTGGCCTTGTCCTTGGCGGCCTTCTCCTTCTCCTTCACCTCGGTGAAGGAGACGTCCTCCCGCAGCATCGCGAAGACCTGCGGGGCCTTGGTGGGGTCGGGCACGACCGTGGCCTTGACCCTCTCCGCGGGATTGTCGATCACCGGGAGCGTCAGGAAGGAGATGTTCTTGGTCTTGATGCCGCTGAGCTCCTTGCCCAGGTCGCTCAGCTTCTTGATGGTGCCTATGCCGGTGTCGACGGTGAGCGCCTTGGTGGCCGCGTCCGCCAGGCCCCACAGCTTGCCCGGGTCGGTGAGGGTGTCGTTCGACTTGAACTGGCGGATCATCGAACTCAGGAACTGCTGCTGGACCTTGATGCGGTCCAGGTCGCCGCTGTTTCCGAAGCTCTTGCGGGTGCGGACGAAGGCCAGGGCCTGCTCCCCCTCGACGACGCTCTCGCCGGCGGGGAGCTTCAGCTTGGAGTCGGGGTCGTCGACCGGTTTCTCCAGGCAGACCGGGACACCGCCGACCGCGGTCGTCAGCGTCTTGACGGCGTTGAAGTCCGCCATCATGAAGTGGTGTATGTCCAGCCCCGTCAGTTCGCTGACGGTGCGCATGGTGCAGCCCGGGTCCCGGCCCTCCTGGCCGAGGCTGGTGTTGAACCGGACGTCCCGCTCGCCCGGGACGACCTCGGTGCTGCCGTCCTCCCGCTTGGTCGGGCAGTCGGGGATGTCGGTCTTCAGGTCCCGGGGGATGCTCATCACGGTCGCGTTGGTGCGGTCCGCCGAGACGTGGAAGAGGAACGTGGTGTCGGCGTGGCCGGGGCTGTTCTTGTCGCCGTAGCCCTCGTTGCCCTTGCCGGTGCGCTTGTCGGTGCCGATCAGCAGGATGTTGAGCGGGCCGTCGCTGCCGAAGCCGCCCTCGGCGGCGTCGCCGACGTCGACGGTGTCGATGTTGCCGTTGAAGTGCTCGTAGGCGAGGTAGGCGGCGATCGCGGTACCGGTGACCAGGAATGCAGTCACGCCTCCCGTCCACAGCAGCGCCTTCTTCTTCGCGGACTTCTTCGGCCTGGCCTTGCGCCGTGATGCCGCCCGGCCGCCCGCGGCCTGGCGTGCGGCCGCGCGTCCGCCCGCCGCCTGATGGCGGCGCACGGGCCGGAGGCGGTGACGCTGCGCGCGCTCGGCAAGGAGCTGGGCCTGGTCCCCTCGGGCGTCTACCGGTACTACCCGTCGCGCAAGGAACTCCTGAGCGCCGTGGCCGGGGACCTGTACGCCGATCTGCTGGCCCGGCTGACCGAGGCGGCCGGGCCGCTGCCTCCGGGCCCGCGCGCCCTGCGCGCACTGGCCGCCGCCTACCGGGAGTG